>CALKAH010000376.1 GCA_937983315.1 uncultured Acholeplasmataceae bacterium
ACCACCGAGATCTACACTCTTTCCCTACACGACGCTCTTCCGATCTGAATGGACTCCTCAAACAACCCGATGAAATTGTCTACTGCATCGCAGGCAGTAAGAACTATGGTGATAAAGAATTCGCCGAACGTAGACACGAATTTGAAGCGATTACCCCAATTGCGGAAGGGGTCTATCGGAGCCAGAAATACGAGAAAATCATGAAATACAGAGTCGTCGTGATCTGATTTTTTTAGGGATTGAATATGTTCCCTCACTCCACCAAATTGACCATTTTCGTTGCTTTTTTGCCTAAAAATATGTTTCCACAAAATCCGAATCAAATCCGATAACGAAAAAAAGCCATCCGAAACCCTGAAAAAAGGGCGGATGGCTTTGATTTTGTCTCTATAGTGTCAAAATCGTAAATTTAGAATAGGTCGTCAATAGGAAAATCACGGTTGTTTTAAGGAAAGCAACGAGACTGTCTCGACGTGCATGGAGTATATCTAATTGCTCGAAAATATGTCGGTTCGTGTACGTCGGAAACATATTTTAGGCTATTTTATGTTCCCCTATTCCAAACTTTTTCCAGTGTGGAAACATATATGCAACTTTTTACCACATACATCATTATGTTCTTCGTTCCATTGATACGATAGCATGGTTCTAAATCATCATTAATGCTTTTCTTATTACAAAACTCAATAGCGTCATACCAATCAACTAGTTCAACCGGTAAATCATCGTTCTGAAAAAAAGAAGGGTTAAATCCCATGGTCTCTTTAAAATCCCTTTGTGTCACAACAAAGTCATCAATATAAAAATCTGATACTGTGACACTGATTTGAGAGTATGGCAACCCTTTTTTAAATGATATATTTTTAGTTCTGCTATAGGTACCACCTTTTATTAGAACAAAGTTATTCATATCAATCTCGCCTTCTTTCATTCGCTATTTCATTTATTAGGGTACACAATAACGTGCAGTATATGGTTTTATAGCAATTAGATTTATGAAGTATTGTTATTTTTCCTAAAACGTATCTAGTCTTTTATTTTGATTTATGCAGATCCCCAATAAAACCACATTTCTTTTCAATCACATTTATACAAGTCCTTCTCCAAATTCAACACTCTACTAGTGTTTTAGTGAATTAATTGGTATGACAAAAACGCCATCTGGTCGTTTATACGCATACTCTCCTAATCCACAAATCACACATAATACAGTTGGTGATTTTTTATGATCCGTTTGATCTAGATTCATTTTAATTTTCAGGAGATTTTCTGCAGCCTTATCTACTTGATTATATCCTAATTTTATTTCAAAAGCTCCCCATATGCCATCATCTAACTCAATTACGGCATCAATTTCATCACCCGTATCATGATGTCTAAAATGGTATACTGATCCTCTATTTGCTTCAGCGTATATTTTCAAATCTCTTATGACCAAAGACTCGAAAATGAACCCGAATAGATTCAAATCTTTTAATAACATCGATGAACTCATCTCAAGTGCAGCAACCGCCAGTGAAGGATCAATGAAATGTCTTTTCGGAGATTTTGCTACACGGGTGCTCGAACGATAGTTCATGTCATATGCCTGCTGATTATCGATGATAAATAATCGAGTTAAAATATCTAAATAAGATGCAATTGTATTTGGATCAATCACATCTCCATCAAACTCTTTTATGTCTTTAATGAGTGTTGCATTACTGACTGATGTAGCTACGTTTCTTGCAAGTGACTTAATTAAAGCTTTCACTTTTTTTGAATCTCTCTTTACACCGTCAATTTTGGTAACATCGTCTGCCAAGATTGATTTAAGATATGATTTTGCAATATCTGACGCTTGTTTCTCATTCATTCCCAATGAGCCTGGCCATCCACCTCGAGTTGCTAAGTAAGCGAGTTTAGATAACGTCATCGCGTCGGTTTTTGTAGTTTTTAGTGTGTTATCAAATAACATTTTCAAGGATACAGAACCATCTGAATCACCCGATTCATATAACGACATGGGTCTCATCATGATACGGTCAATACGTCCTGTTCCACTATGTAGGACACCAAACGATTTAGGTGTAGATGAACCTGTTAAGATGTATTGTCCTTTATTTTTAGTTTTATCTACTTCAAATCTTACAGCATCCCATAATGAAGGTACTTCTTGCCATTCATCGATTAACTTAGGGTGTAATCCATCTAAAACAATTGAAGGATCAACTTCAGCAAGTAGTCGATTTTGAAAATTGTTTTGAGGGTCGCCTATATAAATGACACTATTCGAGTGATTCAATGCAGTCCATGTTTTTCCACACCATTTAGGACCTTCGATGCAAACTGCACCAAAAGACGCTAATTTAGACTTAACGATATCATCAATAATTCTTTCTCTATACTCCTGTTTTCTTAATGACACTTTGTCTCACTTCCTTTAATTGCTATTTTAATCCATTCAGTACTTTTTGTCAATATCATTAAGTGATTTTAGTCTATAATATTAAGTATTATTTGTAAATTACATCAGGTAGTTTTAGTATTATCTATTTAACGGTAATAAATAAGTTCAAATAGCCCAATCATTCAAATTGTTGTATACTGAATTATCACAAGTTTACTAAATATGCATTTGCAATGGAGTCTTTTGCGCTATATTAATGGAGTGTTTTGTATTGCTGCCAATTCAATTCTTAAAATCAAATATGTTGCGTAAGATAACCATTCGGACAAAAAAGGTCATTTTTCATCAAAAAATATGTTCAGATCGGAAGAGCACACGTATGAACTCCAGTCACCGAATACGATATCGTAT
>CALKAH010000377.1 GCA_937983315.1 uncultured Acholeplasmataceae bacterium
GATCGTATTCGGTGACTGGAGTTCAGACGTGTGCTCTTCCGATCTGCTGAATGGATTAAAAATAAAGTCACGTTTAAATCTAACATAACTCCAAGAGGTTTGCAAAATTTTATCTATGTGGACAATCACAAAAAGAAGATTGCATATACACCGATTGAAGGATTCACTGCAGTAGATTTGGGTTATGAACAAAACAACATGTATTTTCAAGGTATCATGAAACAAGATGATGAGAACTACTCTTCTTTCTTCTTTAATCAATTTAAACAATTATGGAACGATGACAGTAAAATGGAAGATGTTACTGATTCAATTGTTGAATATATTTCAAATGCTTATAAAGAGAATTCTCCTGAGTTCATTTATTTTGTTACCCTATATAATATCTTCGCAGAATTTCTTCAAGACTCAATGTTCGAAGACACTTTTCCAAACGAGCTAACTGGATATCAAAACTCTTTAATATGGAAGAAACTATACTCGTTTCAAAAAGATGGTGCAATAGGTGTCATCAATAAATTAGAAAAGTATAATGGATGTATTTTAGCAGATTCTGTTGGGTTAGGAAAAACATTTACTGCACTAGCGGTCATGAAATATTACTCATCCAGAAATAAGAATATTCTAGTGTTAACACCTAAGAAACTAGCTGATAACTGGAATAGGTATAAAAATAATACAAAAACGAACATATTCTTTAATGATCACATTAGGTTTGATGTGCTTTATCATACTGACTTAGGAAGAACAAGAGGCTACAGCAACGGAATAAACCTGCAGAATTTCAATTGGGATAACTACGATCTAGTCGTTATTGATGAATCTCATAATTTTAGAAATAACCCACAATATAGAGACAGAGATACAAGATACTCGTTTTTGCTTGATAAAGTCTTAAAGAGCGGTGTAAAGTCAAAAGTATTGATGTTATCAGCAACGCCTGTAAACAATAGATTTACAGACTTGAAGAATCAAATTGCTTTAGCCTATGGTGACGATGCAGATGAATTTAATGAAAAACTAGATACAAAGAACAGCGTAAGTGTTGTTTTAAGTCAAGCTCAAAGAGCATTCAATGACTGGACTAAACTCCCAAAAAATGAGCAAAATGCAAAACAGTTAATGAAATCATTGGATCTCGATTTTTCTATACTACTTGATAATGTGACCATCGCTAGAAGTCGAAAACATGTAACTAAATACTATGATGTATCTGAGATAGGAGATTTTCCAAAGAGACTACAACCAAAGTCTTTTTATACTGACATAGCTAGTAATGAAGACACTATTGGGTATAAAGCAATTTATGAAGAACTCATGAACTTAACGATGGGGGTTTATGCACCAACGCTTTATATTCAGCCATCTAAGTTATCTAAGTATGACAAAATATACGATATTGATGTAGCTGGCAAACCAACATTAAAGCAATTTAACCGTGAAAAAGCACTGCAACGATTAATGACAATCAATATGCTTAAGAGATTAGAATCATGTGTTGATTCATTTAGAATAACCATTCAAAATGTCAAATCTGCTTCAACAAAAACGATGTCTTTGATTGATGAATACGAAAAAAATGGACAACACAGTTCTATCCAAGAACTCGATAATATTATTGTTGATGACTATGAAGATGAAGATTTCGACATGGATGAAAGTGGAACCATAGGTAAGATTAAAATTGATTTTAAGGATATGGATCTGAGAAAATACAAGGCGGATTTGAATCGTGATATACAGGTTCTAGAAACATTATATGACATCATGTGTTACATTACTCCAGAAAAAGATTTAAAGATACAAAAACTGATTCAAGAAGTCTCTAAGAAAATTGAAAATCCTATCAATGCGGGAAATAAGAAAGTCCTTATTTTCTCAGCATTTGCTGACACGACAAATTATCTGTACAAACACTTATCAAAATATGTTAAAGATAAATACGGTTTAGAATCTGCAAGAATTCAAGGAAACTCGAATGGTAATGCTTCTACAATTCCTGGTAGTAAGGATACTGATCGATTACTTACGATGTTTTCACCAATAGCAAAAGAACGAGACTTGATTTATAAAGATGAGAAATACGATATCGACCTATTAATAGCCACTGACTGTGTTTCTGAAGGACAAAACCAGATCGGAAGAGCACACGTCTGAACTCCAGTCACCGAATACGATC
>CALKAH010000378.1 GCA_937983315.1 uncultured Acholeplasmataceae bacterium
CCACCGAGATCTACACTCTTTCCCTACACGACGCTCTTCCGATCTCCATTCCATTATCTGTGACGATCATCTTTTTCATGCCCATGTCAAAAACCTCAACACTCACTTGAGTTGCATGAGCATCAATCGCATTTTCCATTAATTCTTTAATGACGGATGCGGGACGATCAACCACTTCACCCGCAGCAATCATGTTGGCTAAGCGTTGATCCATTTGACGAATAATCGGCATAAAAACTCCTTATTTTTTCTTAAGTAACGTTTGATAATGTCTAAGTAATAGAAGAGCATCAATCGGTGTCACATGATCGATATCAATCTTTTCGATCTCTTCAAGTAAGCTGATCGCTTCGGGGGAAACCACTTGAATGTTTTTCTCTTCATAGTCATCATAGTTGAATAAATCAAGTGCAACTTTATGTTCTTTGTTTTCTAATTTCGATAAAATCTCTTTCGACCGTGCAATCAGTGCCTTAGGCAGATGCGCTAATGAAGCCACTTGAATACCATAGGATTTATCGGTGGTTCCTTTTTCAACATGGTGCAAAAACACCATGGTATCGTGTTCCTCTTTCGCTTTGACGCATAAATTGGTTAAGCGTGATAACGATTGTTCGAGTACAGTGAGTTCATGATAGTGTGTTGAAAAAAGGGTTTGTGCTTTAATCTTTTCATGGATGTATTCAATCATGCCTTGTGCAAGTGCCATACCATCATAGGTGGCTGTTCCTCGTCCAATTTCATCAAATAAGATTAAAGATTTTTGGGTTGCTTTTGTCAATGCTTCATTGGATTCGACCATCTCTACCATGAAGGTTGATTTACCTCCTGAAAGATCATCAGATGATCCAATTCGGGTATAAATAGCATCATAAAGGGGTAAAACCGCTTGTTCAGCAGGAACAAAGGATCCGATTTGTGCCATATAACAGATCACAGCAAACATGCGCATATAGGTTGATTTACCACTCATGTTGGGACCGGTGATCAAGAAGATTTCTCCTTCTTTCATGATCACATCGTTTTCAACGAAGGTCGTATAGTGTTCAACGACAGGATGTCTTCCCTTGATCACTTTGACATCACGTGTGGCATGAAGTTGTGGTCTGACATAACGATATTTTTCAGCAACGATTGCTAAGTTTAAATAGAGATCAACCTCAGCAACTTTGAGCGCTAATTCCTGAAGACTTACCGTAAATGTATACGCATAATCTCTGATTTCTTTGAATAACTCATACTCAAGAGACATCGCACGTTCTTTGGCATGCAGAAGATCATCTTCCTTTTCTTTAAGAAGCGGTGTGATAAAACGTTCTGTATTCGCAAGTGTTTGTTTGCGATCATAGCCAAACTCATCTTTTACAAGTGCACTATTGCCCTTTGATACTTCAATGTAATAACCAAAGACACGGTTATATCCAACGCGTAAGTTCTTAATTCCTGTCCGTTCTCGCTCTTGAGTCTCAAAATCAGATAGCCACGATTGACCATGGGTATCGATCATGCGTAGTTCGTCTAATTTTTCACTAAATCCTTCCTTGATAATCCCACCATCTCTTAATGTTAGTGGTGGTTCAGGATGAATCGCACGTTCAAGATATTGACATAGATCTTGATGGTCATTCATGGATTGAACCATGTCATCCAATTTCGGATGATGATACGCTAAAAGGGATTCCTTCAAGGGGGGAATCTGTTTTAAGGTTTCTTTGAGTTGTTCTAAGTCTCTGGCATGAACCGTATTAAACGCAATACGACCTACAATACGGTTGATATCATAGATATATTTGAGGTGATTTAAAACATCTTCACGGTATTGATAAGGCATTAACGCATCAATCATATCATAACGATGATTCAGTGCAGATGCATCATCAAGTGGATGATTGAGATATGATTTTAATAATCGTGAACCCATCGCGGTTTGACAGTGATCCAACCAATGAATGAGTGTTGTTTCTGTGTTATTCGATAGTGATTCATCAATTTCTAAATGCTTTTTAACCCGATAATCAAGGCGCATATGTCCCATTTGATGAATCACTTGAAACGGCATCAAGTGATGGATCATTTGTTTTTGAGTGCTGATTAAGTAATTCAGTAAATGAGATACAGCACGTTTTTGTTCACGTCCCAAATGTGAAGTTGCTTGACTATCAACGATATGATACTGATCACAGGTGCTGACTAAACGATTATTCTCTTGTAAACTCTGTACAAAATCGGTATCAAAATGAGGAGGAAGGACAATTTCTCTGATATCAAGTGAATAGACTAAATCGAGTGCCCGTTTCTTATCCAACCCATCGGTTAACATCGCTTCTCCTGTGGATATATCAATTGTTGATAGCTGATAGCCTTGTTCAGTTAACATCAGGCTTGCGATAAAGTTATTTTGAGATGCATCTAAAATACCATCTTCTAAGACCGTTCCTGGCGTGACTAATCTGACGACTTCACGTTTGACAAGACCCTTACCGGGTTCTGTGACTTGTTCAACAATCGCAATCTTAAATCCTTTTTCGATGAGTTTTTGAACATAGGGTTTCACGGAATGAAAAGGTACACCGCACATCGGAACCTTTTGTCCTGCATCTCGTGAGGTGAGTGCAATCTCTAAAATTTTCGATGCTAAAATCGCATCATCAAAAAACATTTCATAGAAGTCACCCAATCGAAAAAAGACTAGCGCGTCCGCGTAGTCTTCTTTGATTGAAAGATATTGTTGCATCATGGGGGTAAATTGTTGTTTATCCATGGTTGTTCCCCTTTAAAAGATTAGGCTATCCAAGAATGCTTGCCAGTATTCCTTCGTAGCGTGCGAGTAAGCCTTGTCCACCAATTTGTATGCTATTTAAGAAGTTATCTACACCTGCTAAGAAGGCGATATCGGTGTAATAAGCAAGAACGCCATAGAGCAAGAAGATCACAAGTGCAATCGCGAAAATAATGAGTGCGAACTTGAGCAAGAACTTCAATAATTTCCAAAGGAATTTACCTAATCCAACGCCAACCTTCTTAAGGAAGCGGATTTCAGCAGGTGCTTTTTCCACTTCAGCATCTTTATCTGTACCAATGGAAGATGCAGCTTTCTTTTCTTCAACGAACTTTTCACGTTCTTGGACTTCATCTGCTTTAATAATCTTCTTGAGTGATTTTGGCTTACCATAGAATTCAGCAGTATTGATCATGACGGGTTGTTGATGTTCCTTTTCAACAAAGGGTTCATCAACGACATCAGGTTGTTTGGTTGCTTCAGCAATGGTTTGTCTGAGTAATTTGATTTCATTGACGAGTTCAGAAAGATCAACTGTAGATTGAACATATTGAACAGGACCTGTATACGGTTGTTGAACAGGTTGTTGTTTGATAGGTTGAATGGGTTCCTCTTCGACCTTTTCAACAATGGGTTCAATCTCTTCTGTCACTTG
This sequence comes from uncultured Acholeplasmataceae bacterium, assembly GCA_937983315.1. Lineage (GTDB taxonomy): Bacteria > Bacillota_I > Bacilli_A > Acholeplasmatales > Acholeplasmataceae > Peloplasma. Next base: position 3,435 of record CALKAH010000378.1, read on the forward strand.
AGGAGTAGGTTCAACGACTTCTTCAACGACAACGTCTTTCTTTTCCTCTTCAACTTTTTCTTCGACAACAACAGGAGCGACGACAACTTTAGGTTGTTCGACATTCTTTTGAACTTCTTCAACTTCTTGTTCATAAACTTGTGGAGATTCAGGAACAAAGTAAGCTTCTTTCGTTTCCTTCGCATTAGCAAGGATATATTCAATGATTTCTTCTTTTTTCAGTTCGGTCGATGCTTTAATGTCATGGTCAATTGCAAAACGTTGCATGACAATAACCGACATACCACGAATTTGGTTTTCAAGTTCTTCCGTGTATTGTCCACGTTCTTTGAGTTCACGAATGATGATATCAGCAAGTTCAGTTTTCTTCAAACGTCTTGGAACATCAACATCATATTTCGTGCCTAAATCACGAATTTCAGTGAGTGTGGAGCTCTTATAGAGAACCGGTCTAAATTTTTGCGGGGGAAGACCATCAATACGTCCGAGTGAATCAAAAAATAAATCTTTGAGATCACGATTATAGGTCTTCATATTAGGAAGTTCAAGACCGACAGCTTTGACATGGGCAATCGATTGATCGACGAGTTTTTTCACATCTTTCGCTTGAACGCCTTTTTCAACGATGTATGAAATGAGATCGGTCCAAAAATCTTCTAAAAATGCTTTATCGAGTGCAGGGTCATCAAAAAAGATCAGGAGGTTTTCGAGTTGTGTTTCTGTAAATTCGGTGAACCATGACAAACGATAATTGAGTTCATCGGCAAGAGTTAAACGTGATTTACGTGTTTCAATAACTTTCTCACGTAACGTTTCTCTTAAGACAAACATGCGAAGTTCTCGTGGAATCGTTAAACCGATATCGTAAAAGAACGCTTTGACCTGCGTTGCGGGCAAATATACGATGGTTTTCAGGATATCGTCAACTTTTAATTCCTTGGTACCTACGAGCACAAGGCTCTCTCTGGTTAATCTTGGCATAGTCAACCTCCTACATACTTCTTTCCTTCATGATACAATGAAAACGGCTTTTTTACAAGTTTTTTAGCCTCTTTTTAAATAAAACAGCCCTTTAAGGGCTATCATTTTTCAAAATCCTTTTCAAGGCCTTCTTCAAGGATACCAACGATACTTTGAATCATGTCATTGATGTCGCTTTGTAAAGCCAAATAATCTGACATGAGAGGATAAGCTTCAATCGCTTCATAGAGTGCATCATAACGCGTTTGAAAAGCATCAATCGCTTCCTTTTTTCCGATGTGTTTCGCGTTCACCAATTGCTTTTGAACACTTTTAAGTTCATTGAATTTTGCCTTAAGTTCACGGTTTTGATTGATGGCTAGTTCGATTCGCTTGTAGCGTTGAATCTCTTCATCTTCTTCGATCATCTGAATCAGTTTTTCTTTTTCTGTCATACGGCTTCACCTAATAAGAACCATGTTTTTGCCACAGTGATTTTGACATCAACAATGTGACCAATCAAGCTCATGTCGCCTTTGAAGTTAACGAGTTTGTTGTGTTCACTATAACCTGCAAGGATCGTGTCATCATATTTGGATACACCATCAACGAGCACTTTCACTGTTTGACCTAAAAAGCGTTGATTACCGCGTAAATAACCTTCATTGATTTTCTCATTGAGAAGATAGAGACGTTGTTTTTTGATTTCTTCTGGTGTGTTATCTTCAAACTTAGCCGCGGGTGTTCCTTCACGTTTCGAAAAGACAAAGGTAAATGCACCTTCAAAATTGGCTTGATCAACAAGATCCATCGTTTCTAAGAAATCTTCTTCAGTTTCACCTGGGAATCCAACAATAATGTCAGTGGTCACTGAAATTCCTGGAACAGTTTCTTTCAATGCGTTGAGTGTTTTTAAATACGAATCTTTGGTGTAATGACGATTCATCTTTTTCAACACTTGATTGGATCCTGATTGAACAGGAAGATGGAAAAAGGGCATCACGTGCTTGCAATCACGCATCGCTTCCATCGTTTTTTGATCGAGGTCATGGGGATGTGAGGTTGTAAAGCGGATACGATTAATCCCTGTTTGATCAAGATCTCTTAAAAGATCACCAAATGTATAATCATTTCCGACGACATCTTTCCCATAAGCATTCACATTTTGACCAAGAAGAGTCACTTCTTGGTATCCTTCATCAACGAGTTGTTTCACTTCATCAAGGATTTCTTGTTTACTTCTTGAGCGCTCTTTACCACGCGTATAAGGGACAATGCAATACGTACAAAATTCATCACAACCAAACATGATGTTGACCCATGCTTTAAAGCGATGTTGTCTCACTTTCGGCAAGTTTTCGACAATTTCACCTTCGCGAGAGAAGACTTCGATCACACGTTCTTTGCTGAACATAGCTGTTTGAATATAATCTTGGAGTTTATGTATATTGTGTGTACCAAAAACGATATCCACATGTTGGTATTTTTTTAAAACGCGTTCAACGACGTTTTCTTCTTGTGCCATGCATCCTGCTAAACCAAGGATCAGATTGGGATTTTGTCGTTTGTAATTCTTCATCCGACCGAGCTCACCCCAAATACGATTTTCTGCATTTTCACGAATGGCACATGTATTGATGATGATCACATCAGCATTTTCTTCATGTTCAGTTTTTGTAAATCCCATCAATTCTAAAATACCGGCCATGGTTTCACTGTCGGCTTCATTACCTTGACATCCGTAGGTATCGATTTTATATGTTTTTCCATGTCCAATTTGAGCTGCTTGTTCACTCATGTGAAATTGGACTTCTTCAACCTGTTTTTTAGAACGTTTTCGTGCTTGTGTCAAATCAGGTTTAAAATATTTATCAAAATCTATGTTATTCATTTCATCACCGTTATCTATTATACAGCAAAAAACAGTGTGGCCTACACTGTTTCGCTTTCGAGGTGGATACGTTCAATTGTTTTTAAACGTAAATCCATGATCACCGCATTGAGTTGTTTGGGTCCTTGTGCAACTTCGTTGGGTGTTGAAAAACCATTTAAAAATCGGTTAATCACGACACGTTGATCCACACCGATCACACCTTCTTTAGGACCTGTCATCCCGACATCTGTGATGTAGAGTGTTCCTCCGGGAAGTTTTCTGTTATCTGCAGTTGGGATATGGGTATGTGTTCCAAGTACAGCAGAAACCCGACCATCAAAATAATGTCCTAATGCAACTTTTTCTGAGGTAGCTTCGGCATGAAAATCAATGATGGAATAATCGGATGGATTGTTCTGGATGATTTCATCAATACCGATAAATGGACAACCGACTTGAGGATTCATAAAGGTTCGTCCGAGAGCATTAATGATGAGTACTTTTTGAGATCGGAAGAGCACACGTCTGAACTCCAGTCACCGAATACGATC
>CALKAH010000379.1 GCA_937983315.1 uncultured Acholeplasmataceae bacterium
GTTCGTGGGAAGCGTATGCAGAAATTGTATCATCGTTGACTGAAATCCAAATTCAAGCAACCATCCTATATTACAACGACGACACCTCTGTTGAAACATCGACAACCATCACGTTCTCAATCTTTATTGAACCGATTGAAGAGGTGAGTGTTCGTGAAGTTCTCTTTGGAAATATTGGCCAGTACTACATCACTGAAGGTGTGGTACAATATATATTCCCTGAATATTTCATGATCATAAAAGATGAGACAGGATTAATCTATGTTGAACTTCCTGGCTTCCAATACATCAATGTTGCACCAGAAGTTGGGGATATGGTGAAAGTGCTTGCGATGAGAGCGCATTTTGAATACGAAGATTATGTCCCCGTCATGTCACAAACCCTTGATATCATCATCGTATCAAGCGATCATACCATAACACGCACACCGGTTGTGATGACCATTGATGATATTCTAGCGCTTGATTATTTAGATCCGGATACATTCAATCAATTCATTTCGTTTACAGGTCAAGTGATTTTCAGTGGTAATATATGGTATCCATCCTATGATCTTCGTGAAATCGGATATGCAAACGAAGATTATGATTTACAAATCTGGGGCGATACATATGAACCATTCAATAATACGATGAATCCACTCGTTGGAACCATCATCAGAGTTGAAGGTTATTTGATTGGCTTTGAATACATCTATCAAGCATTTGATTGGCATCTCAAAGTCACCTCATGGTCAACCATTCCAAGCGAATAAAAAAACTTAAGCGGGTCACACCATGTGGCCCGTTTTTGTGTTATCTTAAAAGTGAGGTGTTACGATGTTAGATCGATGGTTTGAAGAAGTTAACATTCATGAAGCTTTTTTTCGGGAGATTGCAGATTTCCTAGTTTATTTACGTTATACACCAAAGACATCGCCTACCAATGATTTGATCATTACATTTCAAAAGAAGGGCAAGAAGATCGCCAAATTTGCTTACAGTAAAAAATATGGACCATCATTTCATATGAAGTTTTATGCAACGAAATCATACCCTAAATTCTTTCATGACAAGATAAGGGAAACGATCGAAGAGTTTGATTTTCGCTACACGGGGATGATTAAAGGTGCGATTGAAAATGTGGGTTATCGCTATCAATATCCTGATGGAAGAAATTATTTTTACTTTCATCGTGAGATGATTGAGCTTGGTTTACCACCGATAGAGTTGATTGATGAGATTAAAGAATTGTTAAAAACACAGGATGCTTATTGGACATTAGGTGGGGAATAAGAGGGGTTTACCCCCCTTTTTTTATTTTCAGTTCTCATCTTTTTTGTTTAGTGCTACAATAAAAGAAGTGAACACTAAATGTATGGGGTAGACTATAGATCGGAAGAGCGTCGTGTAGGGAAAGAGTGTAGATCTCGGTGGT
>CALKAH010000380.1 GCA_937983315.1 uncultured Acholeplasmataceae bacterium
AACAGGAAAAACTGGCACTTCTATCTCAAGTGTGCCAGTTGTTTTTTTGCATAATATATAATCTTTTTTGCCTTCAACACTTAATACAATACACTGATTTATAGGCTGTTATATAACAGAACATTACTTTTGTTATAATCAAATCTTAGTTTATTCACATCATATGATTACTATTGATTTATGTATCATCTCATGAAAAACTTATAACAATTTGATAATTATGCTCTCAATTGTCTTCCATTTCCATGAGATTATTTGATCACTATCTTTAGTGTTTTGAGGTTTACTGATTGCCTTGCTTCTTCTTCCTTTGATCAGAATATATTTCTTATTTAATTCTTGAGCAATGGTTATTTTTGCAGCAACTCCTTTTGCTTCGTGTGTATGTTCACCACATAGAACGATAACATAATCAGAGTTTTGGATTTTTCTTCTTGCTTCTCCTTTTCACTTTTCAGTAATAGGTTGATTAATTGATACATCAACAATTTTTAATGTTGAGGTCAATCGCTCTGATTGTTTAATGAAATTCTTCTTGATATCAAGATCGTTTTCATAATCAAAACTAATAAACACCTTAATTGGACTCATGTGCATTTACTCCATTCAATATTTTATTATTTTATATTTGGTATGATGAATAATCTGTAAAAGTTGATCCATAACAACATAATCTGCATAGAAATAATCAATTCGTCGATGAAGACTATTTTTTTGATTGTGTTCATCAATCATGTGTGCTACTTTAATCAATTCTTCGAAAGTGGTAATGCAAAAATGTCTCTTTTTTATGAGATTTTTTGCGGGATTTGTTGTTGAATCATGGTCATTTAAATGTTTATTAAATTCCGATATAGACATTTGATTAAAGCCATTCAAAATCATGTATAGACTCCATCGCATATGTTCATACCGCGCAAGGAAGTTTCTTTTGTTCGAAATTAAATAGCGGTCAAATCCACTTGTGTTTGTTAATGGTTTCCATTCCTCTATTTGTGATGAACAACCATATACTTCACAAAACAGTAGACTTGCATCAGCTCCACGGGTTGATAAATCAAAACCAAGGGTTCTCAGTTTATTGCGTATCGATGGAATAGCAAATAGACTTGCTCGTTTATCATAGTAACTCAAATCTAACCATTTGGTTCCGTATAGTGTTTCATGTATGCGTTTGGCTAATATACTATATTCTTCGTGAATGATATTATCATATGTATAAACGTCAGATAAAGAACCAAATGTCTCAATGTGATTTGAAGTATTGTTGAAGATTTTTGATATATCCAAGTTTTTGTTTTTGACACGGGTCATGATTTTATAGTTGAGATCATCGAATTGATACTTTAATGTATTAAGCAATTGTTGTGTGATCTTTATGTTTTTTATGTCATCACCGACTGCAATATAGATGATCAATTCATCGTTTGGATCGATAGTTTTGATTAACTTGTCGTAATCATTATTTTCAAATAGATCAAGTGTCAATAGTGTTGTATGTTTTCTCAAACTGTCAAATGATGGCTTTTCGAGATAATCATCATCATGCGAGGATAAATCGGTATTCAAATGCAGGTAGATGTGTGATAGATTATTGCAATCATCATGAGTAACAATCGTGTATTTAACAGTGGGATCGATAACATTATCTGGTAAGTAATTTCGATAGATATTACTGTTAGTCAATCCAAAGCCAATGAAAACCATATGCTTTTGCATATTTGAATTATTAATAATAGGATTCTTCATCATTCTATCGAAGGAAACAATCGTATGATAATTATAGATACTAATATGCTGATTGTTTCTTTCGCTATATGTATATAAATCCAGGTTATCCAATTGGTTAAGTTGGATATAAAAACGGAAAATTTGTTTTAGTTGTACAAGTCTTTCCTGATTACTTTCGAGATAACTATGTACCATATTCAAAATGCTTACATTAAAAATATCATCATCGTAAAGTGAAACAAAGTGCATTTGATGTCTAATATTGATACTTATGAAATCGTGAATGACTATAGCATTTGGGCTAATCGGTTTATAGCAAAGATAGAGTTGATTATACCGTCTTGATAAAGTTTGAAAGTTTGCCTTGCTATCAGATAGCAGAATAATTTTATGTTTTTTCCATCCAAACAGTGCACGTTGAAATTTGTGTTCTTGTGTTAAAGACGAAAGAAACATATTTACAATTTCAAAATCGCCTATGATGAACATGTGATGTGAAAAACGATAGATTTTATATTGAATTGATTGAATCAGTTTTTTTGAAATAAGGGCAATGACACTATAGAAAATAAAGATAGCAAAAGAGTATGAGGTAAGATGGAAAAGGGTCTGAAATCGCTGATTGCTTAATGCGATAAGCATGACATCCACATCGAAATTGGCAGTCATTGTTTGTAATGTTTTTGAAATTGCTACCGTGAAAATTAATCTTAATTGAGTATCATATGTACCCTCAAGTAGAATGCCTTGATAATAGATTATCAGGGTAATAGTAAAAAAACTCATAATGGCGAGGATCTTGTAAATCGTCTCATGTGCAGCTTTATTCTTTATACCCGAGATAAAAGTGAGTATAACAAAAGTAAATGGAATGATTAATCCAAAATACAATACGTTAATTAAGATATTTGTCATCTGAATCCCCCTAATTTTTAAATCTGTTAGTAGTGATACGATTTAGATTATTAGCCTTAATTATACCTTAAATAGCAGATTATGTTTATAAAAACTCTATGAATAACATAATGATGATTATAAAATATCATTCAATGTTATTTATTAAACTTTTAAAGCATTTATTTGGATGTTATGCTATACTGTAAACAAAAACGATAGGTGGGAGAACATGGAGTATGGTGAGTTTTATAATAATGTCTTGTTAGGCTTTCGTCTTTCTAGAGTGGAATTCTTATGGGGATCTCCATTTTCATTTGCTAAGAAGGCAGATCGGAAGAGCACACGTCTGAACTCCAGTCACCGAATACGATCTC
>CALKAH010000381.1 GCA_937983315.1 uncultured Acholeplasmataceae bacterium
AGATCGTATTCGGTGACTGGAGTTCAGACGTGTGCTCTTCCGATCTTGTGGTTGAAGAGGTTATCATTTTGAATAAAAACAACTTCATCTTCACGCTTGATATTGAGTGTGAAATCAGTCAGTGCAAAAAAGGCTTCAAATGCTTCCTTGAATGCGAGAATGAAACGATAGTCATTGGTATCCCCAGGTTTCTTTTTTGTGATGTAGTTGACTTGAAAAAGTTTATTGGTGATGCGTGAAAAGATGGATTTTTCACCTTCTTTAAGCGCACCATATTCATCATTAAACTGCTTGAGGGCTTGTCCTTTATTCATCGTTTCACCTCTTTAATACGGAAATTTTGGAATGTGACAAAGTTATTTGTACATGGCTTATTGAGAACTTCAACATCGTAATGCATACCCACCGATTTTGAATAGAGGAAAATTAAGATGAGTTTAACAAAATCTTCTTGGGTTTCTAATAACACCTGTGAAGCATCGATGGACTTTTGTCCTTGAAGAAGGTTTTTAACGTGCTCATCGATTTCCTTTTTACCATAAATGTTGTTTTTAAGAAGTGCTTTAATTTTCTCTTTACGATATTCTTCGGTGATGAGATCATCATCAAACGTGATCTCTTCTGGTGTTGATTCAATGCGCATCCGGCGCTGATTGTAAAGTGAACCGGTATCCAAGTTTCTTGCTTGAGTGAGGAAGAAAAGTTCTTGATAATTGATATCTTTCTTTGACATGATCATGCGGAATAGTCGATTGAAAATACCTTCAATATCATCCGATTGATTGGTGAAAAAGAGTATTTTTGCAGCTGCTGCACTGATGTATTGTTCGTTTTTCCGATCGATCGCAAGGATTAAATGTTCAAGTGCTCCAAACGAGTCGGTGATGTATCTCAAACGATCTTCGATGTAGTGAAATGCTTCGTTATAATCATCGATACGCTTGACGAGTTGGACTTTCATCGCGAGTTGATCCATCATATCTTCGTCATTTTGAATACGGTTGATAACCTCTAAAATCGCTCGCTTATAGCGAGGCAGTGAATCCGTTGTTTTGAGGTTATAATACGCGGAATCAAAGAAGTTTTGTTTATACTCAACGAGTAATTTTTCAAGGAGTTCTTGTAAATCATTTTTCGAATGTTTTTTGGTGATATCGTAATAATAACGGTAAATATTCGCCTTGAGGGACTTAAGTTTTCTGAGGATATCTTGTGTCTTATGATACGCTTGTTCAAGCACGCCAATACCTTCATCTAAATTAAAGGTAGACAAAAGGGAATACACGGTATAGATTTCTCCCGTGTATTCGCTTTGGCGATGATTGGCGATATTTTCAAGTAAATCGATCACTTGTATCGAGTAATCGAATAGGTTTAATGATGTTTTGTAGTCACCAAGCTCTTCTTCACCGATCCATCCATTGCGTTTAAGAACATTGATCACATGGAGTGCTTTTTGTCTCGATGTTCGAGCAGGTTCATCCTCCTCTACATCGAAAAATTCATCCTGAGGTTGTTCATCGAAATAGTCGATGAGTCTCTGGATGATCAGTTCACGGTCCCCCTGAAAAGCGTCTTCAACAGTGTCAATCGTATGATAAATGATGAAGATGCAGTCGACATAAGTCTTCTTATTAGGGGAGGAGAGCACACTGAAAAAATTCGGGTGTATCGTGTCAAACAGATGTGCCATCATGTCCTCCTTTATTTTTGTAAAAATAAAAAAATATGAACGTCATATTCATTGTAACATGAACCCTTCATATTTTCTATTTTTTTTGAGTTATTTATGCTTGATGACGGCAATTCGAATCTTTTTGCCGTTGATGATCTTTCCGTCGAGTTCTTCAAGACGCTTGATTGCTGCAGGATGAATTTGGAATTCGGTTTCTTTTTTACCCATGGTGATGTCTCCCACATTTTTAGGAAACATGTCTGCATGCTTTCTAAAAAGATCCAAAAGTTGCACGGGACGAAGGCCATCTTCTTTGCCTAAGTTAATGACTGCAAGTTTATAATTGACATCTTTCTTGGTGCTTTCAAAAGATGTATTGTGGCGATCTGATGATTTTCTGTCGGTTTGTGGTTGTCTTTCATCTCTGCGCTTGGATTGTGGAGCTTCGATGGTTTCATAAGTCTTAGGCTGTTCAACTGATGTTTCAATCAGTGCATCGATGATTTGATCTTTCGTGAATCCATCCGATTCAAGGCGTTCGATTAATGTTTCATGTGTTTTCTCATTGGATTGAATGCGTTCAACCAAGTTTTGATAATTTCTAAGTGCAACCCGTTCTTGAATTTCTTCAGGTGTTGGGATGGGTTTTTCAATCATCTTTGTCTTGATAAAACGTTCGATCAGTTGTAATTTCCCACGCATCGATGGATAAACGAGTGATACAGACATACCTGATTTACCAGCACGCCCTGTGCGACCGATACGGTGAACATAGATTTCATCTTCAAAGGGGATTTCATAGTTGATCACCATGTCGACGTGTGAAATATCAAGTCCACGCGCTGCAACGTCGGTTGCAATCAAGTATTTCAGTTTTTTCGCACGGAATCGTCCCATGACATAATCACGTTGTGATTGTTTAAGATCACCGTGAAGTGCATCGGCTTCATAACCATGTTTTTGCATGTAATCCGTGAGTGCATCAACATCAACTTTTGTGTTCGCAAAGATCAATGCAGATACGGGTTGATAATAATCGAGAACGCGGATTAAAAGTGCATCACGGTCTGATTTCTTGACGTTGTAATAGATCTGTTCAACCTTGGATACCGTTAAGGTTGGTGTTTCAATTTTTATGACTTCAGGTTGATGTTGATATTTTTCAGCAACCTTCTTAATGAACGGTGGTATGGTCGCTGAAAAGAGCGCTGTTTGGCGTTCTTGTGGTGTATCCTTCAAAAGACGTTCAAGGTCTTCTTGGAATCCCATTTTAAGCATTTCATCCGCTTCATCCATCACTAATATCTTGATGTTTGAAAAGTCAATCGTCTTGCGTTCCAGGTGGTCAATGGCACGGCCAGGAGTTGCAACAACGATATGTGGTTTCTCGGATAAAGCTTTAAACTGCTTGTTATATGATTCACCACCATAAATCGATGTGACACGAACGGCTTTATTGAATTTCACCAATTTGATGAATTCTTTATACACTTGAAGTGTCAATTCACGTGTTGGACAAATGATCAACGCTTGAATGCGATCATTATGTGTATCAATACGTTCTAAAATAGGAATAGCAAACGCAAATGTTTTTCCTGTTCCTGTCTGTGCTTGGCCAATAAGGTCTTTTCCTTCGAGCATTTTGGGGATTGCATGATGTTGAATCGATGTTGTTTCCACCAAACCTAATGCTTCAATAGCCTGTTTTGTTTGTTCTAAAATCGGTAATTCATTAAATAATAGATTCATTGTTTTCCTCAATTCTTTTAAACCTTTACCACTATACCATAGATATCTTAAAAATACCACGAAAAGATGAAAATTAGTATGAAAATTTTTCATTTCATAAAAGAAAAAGACTCATCGAGTCTTCTTGCGTTCACAGTTTTCGCCTTCACAATAATCGGTCTTTGTGTAGGTCACTGAGGCTTGAATGAGTGCATCCAAGAGATGTTCTTCTGTATGAAATCCAGCTAAACGGATTTTACCATCGATACGCATATGAGG
>CALKAH010000382.1 GCA_937983315.1 uncultured Acholeplasmataceae bacterium
GCATACGATGTCGTATTCGGTGACTGGAGTTCAGACGTGTTCTCTTCCGATCTCGACTTCATCTAACACTTGTTGGTACCATATTTTCGTTTCATGAAGAAATCCAGGGTGCAAATAATCGACAATGGGTCCATGAACATCATCGCTACTCAGTGTTTTAGGTTTAATGTCAGGATATTTTTCGAAAACCCATTCAGGAATGCCTTCATTCATCATTTCTGCCATAATATATGGACCAGGACGAAGAAAAACAACGAACCCTTTTTGTTTTGCGAGTTCAATAAATGCTCGAAGATTGTAGTTTTCAGTATGACTACCAAAGTCCACATCACCTTCCTTTTCAACATGAGCGATCCATGGGACATAGGTTGCAATACAGTTAAGTCCCATTTCTTTTGCTTTATTTAAAATATCGTCCCAGCTAGATCGAGGTAGTCTAAAATAATGAACTTCACCTGCTAACAAGAGCAGTGGGTGTCCATCTTGATAGAAGTTGTGATCGTGATATTGAATCATCTTAAAAACCTCCAATTATGATGATTTTGTAATCAATGATGTTGTCTTTTTATATTTTATCATATAAAATAAAAATAGGTATCGAAACGTTTCGATGAGGAGAAAAAAATGACAAAAGAACGCTTAATCGAACTCGAAAAGCTTAGCATTGCATACTTTCTAGATCATACAAATTTACGTGAAGGTTCACCTGGTTTTGGACTTGTCATGGATCATACATTAAAACCCAATGTTGCAAGCATTGCAGCGACAGGGTTTATGCTTTCAGCGCTAGTAATAGGCGTAAAACGACATAATCTTGATCGAAATCACGCCAAACACATTGCAGAAGAAACATTAAAAACAATGCTGAGACTTCCTCATCAACAAGGGTTTATTGCACATTTTTTGGACATGGAAACAGGACTTCGTATTGGCTCGACCGAATATTCAACGATCGATACAGCATTGATGTTATGCGGTGCTTTAACAGTCGATTCATTTTTTCAGGATGAATCTATTTCCATATTAACCAATCAACTGATGACACGAATGAATTGGAGATCGGCAGAGCACACGTCTGAACTCCAGTCACCGAATACGATCTCGTA
>CALKAH010000383.1 GCA_937983315.1 uncultured Acholeplasmataceae bacterium
CCACCGAGATCTACACTCTTTCCCTACACGACGCTCTTCCGATCTTAAAAACTATTTGTTCATAAATGCTTCGATATCTTTAACTTCTTTAATAATACCTTTGGATAAGTTGATGTTTCCACCATGTTTGACGACAATATCATCTTCAATACGAATTCCAATGCCTTCTTCTGCAATGTATAATCCAGGTTCTACGGTGATCACAGCACCTTCAGGGATGGGTTTTGCATAATTACCCACATCATGGACATCAAGACCAAGATAATGACCTAGACTGTGATAGTAATATTTGGTAATCTCAGCATCTTCTTTAATTAAACCTAACTTCTTGGCACCTTCAGTGAGAAGCATCTTCCCATAATCGTTATATTCTTTTAACGTCATGCTAGGTTTCAAATACTCAATTGCTTTTTTATTAACTTCTAAGACGGTTTCATAGACTTCCTTTTGGCGTTTTGTAAACTTTCCTGATGCAGGATATGTTCGTGTGATATCAGAACAATAATGATTCGAAAAACATCCTAAGTCAAAAAGAACGAGTGAATTGGGTTCGATTGCTGATGCATTATCACGGTAATGAAGGACAGTTGCATTTTTACCGGATGCTGCTATGGTTCCAAATGAGGGTGAGGTACGATGAAGATTTAAGACATAATTGTATTCAGCTTCGACTTGGAATTCATAACGACCTTCTTTTAAGTTCGACATGATACGATCAAGACCAACTTTGGTAATCGCAACCGCTTTTTTCATCTCTTCAATCTCAGAAGGATCTTTGATGGTTCTAAGTTCTGCTAAAATCATTTGATTCGTCTTAAGTTGAACATAAGGATAAAGTTCTTTAAGCTTTTGAGCATAGGTGATGGATACTGTAGGAGGAACTTTCTCATTTAAGCGCTCTAAATCCATATAAATCGTATCGATCGCACCAAATAAAGCTCGACGTGTGGTGGATAGCATTTGGGCTAAAAATGTGTCTAATGTTTCAATATCGCGAACATTTTCAACATCGATCTTCGCTTTTTCCGCTGCTTCTTCAAAGGTCAATCCTGCACCATCCCATAAAGCTTTAATGGGATCAATCTTCTCGATAAAAAGGAAAGATTTAACCTGGTTTGCTCCTTTAGCAATCACTAAAACCACATGTTCTTGATCGATTCCAGTTAAGTAAAAGAAGTTGCGATTAACGGTAAAAGGATAAAATTCGTCTGCTGTTCGGATGGGTGCATGACCTGAAAAAAACAGGGATATACTTTGATCTTGAACAGCTTCAGCGTAGCGTGAACGTCTTTGTTCTATCATGATATTCTCCTCTCTAAATGGCTTCAATTTCTTTCATGAGTTGCTTCACTAAGCCATCAACAAATGCTTTTGCTTCTTCCATGGATTTGCCAATCGTCTGGAAGTATATTTTAATTTTAGGTTCAGTGCCACTAGGTCTAAAGACAATCCATGTGTGGTCTTGATAGTAATATTTGAGAACGTTTGATTGGGGTAGATCGAGTTTTTCTACCGTACCATCCGCAATCTTAATGCCTTTATCATAGTCATCATAACTCATTAAATACTTACCATAAATGACAGGTGGGTATTCTCTAAAATGAGCCATAACGTGTTGAATCTTTTGTAACCCTGATAATCCAGGTAACGTAATCGATTTGGTGTATTCATAATAATAGCCATAAGCTTGATAAATGTGATGCATGTAATCGACTAATGTCATGCCCATATGACTCATGTGGTTTGCGATTTCTGCGAGCAACAAACACGCTTGAACGGCATCTTTATCGCGGACAACATCACTGATCAAGCTACCATAGGATTCCTCACAACCAAAAAGATACGTTGTTTTATATTTGTTTTGTTCTGCTTTTTCACCGATAAACTTAAATCCAGTGAGTGTCGATGTTGATTTGACACCAAATGAAGTCGCGATATCATCGATGAGATCGGTTGTGACAATCGTTTTGTACACCATACCATTGGATGGTAATAAGTCCTTTTTACGTCGTTCTGCAAGAATGTAATAGAGTTCAAGTGCAGCAGTTTGATTTCCCGTTAAAAGATGATAGGATCCTTCATGTTTGACTGCAATTCCTAAGCGGTCTGCATCAGGATCAGTCAACATGATTAAATCAGCATCGATTTCTTGAGCATACTTGATCGCACCTTCATAGGCACTTTCTTCTTCAGGATTTGATGATTTCGTTTGACTGAAATTAGGATCGACTTCCATTTGAGATTGAAGGGGATAGACGTGATGACCGATTTTCTTCAGTAAATCAGGAATCACGGTTCCTCCAGTCCCATGGAGTGGTGAGTAAACAATCTTGATCTTCGGTGCTTTGGGTGAGAGTTGAATCTTTTCAACTTCATGGAGATAAATCTGATCAAATGACTGATCGATTGTATGAATGAGATCATTATCCAAGACATCAATTTCAAATGGGTTTTCCACGTGGTTAATCTCTTCTAAGATGCGTTCAGCAGTCTCAAGGTTTACTTGAGCTCCTGTTGCATCGTAGACTTTATAGCCATTATATTCTTTGGGATTATGTGAAGCGGTGATCATGATGCCACCGGAGCACTTAAAGTGTCTCACCGCAAAGGATAACATCGGTGTAGGTCTTAATTCATGAAAAAGATAAGTGGGAATACCTTCAGCAGCAAGAACCATCGCAGCTTCTTTGGCAAAATTCTTTGAATAATGACGGTTATCAAAACTGATGGCTACACCACCTTTTAGTTTAGCTTGTTTCAAGTAGCGTGCAAAGCCTAAAGATGCTTTACGGATGGTATAAACGTTCACACGATTGGTGCCAACACCCATCAACCCGCGAAGTCCACCGGTTCCAAACGCTAAATCACTGTGGAACACTTCTTGGATCTGTTCTTCATTTAAAGCGATGAGTTCATTGAGCAACTTCGGATCCATGTTCTTTTGGTTCATCCAAAATTCGTATTTTTTCACGTATGACATCGTACGACTTCCTTTCATGTTCATCATGGTCTATTATATCAAAAAAAACAGCCAATTCATTGGCTATTTTCATTTATTTCGTATTTCGATTAAAGATGTGAAGGAGTCCTTTTAAAACAAGGTCAGGATCACGTGTTAAGGGATGTTTGCACAGTGGAGCAATCGTTTGTGATAAACCACCGGTTAAAATGACGTGGAAATCTTCTTTGACTTCATCTCTAATCCGTTCAATCAACCCATCAACTTGTGCTGCGACACCATAGGTGACACCACTTTGCATACAGCTAATCGTATTCGTTCCAAGCACTTTTTTAGGGATTTCGATATCGATATCAGGGAGAAGAGCGGTATTTCCAACGAGAGCTTTGATGGAAATAGCAACACCTGGGGTGATGATCACACCTAAAATCGTTTTGTTTTTAACGTAAATGTATTTAATCGCTGTACCAAGGTCAACAACAAGGGTTGGCATATCTTCTTCTTCAATCGCAACCGCATCACAAATCAAATCAGCACCAACTTCTCTTGGATGGTCAGTTTTAACATTAAGACCTGTTTTGACACCCGGTCCAACAATGAGTGGTTCTATCTTAAAATGCTTTTCAGCGATTTCTTTCAGTTTTTCAGTAATTCTTGGAACAACAGAAGAGATGGCAATCGCGTGAATATCTTTGACTGGAATTAAGCTTCTCATTTGAATCCAGTATTCATCAGCTGTTTTTTGAACTTCTGTGTTCAAACGATAGGTTTCAAGAATGGATGTTCCATCTGAAATGCCCATACCTACAGTTGTATTTCCAACATCATAAAGTAAGATCACGCACATCACTTGCCTTTCTTTTTAAGCGTTTTGTTTTCTAAAGTTTTGTAGTGCAATTAAAATCGGTGTACCAATGACCGCTGCAAAGATTGCTTCAATGAGTCCATTGGTGAGTGCTATCGTGAAAATCGTTCCAATCACTGAACGATCAGGGAAAATACCTTCAATCAGTGCGGTTGAAAAAATACCTAATGCTGAAAGCACGATCAGTGAATGAACAAGTGTTCCTAAGATGAGTGAGGAAGGTAGGTAGACATTGGTTTTATCTTTCTTGTTAATAAATGCAAAGTATAAGGTCACAAAGATTAAACCAAGAAGAAGTGCAACAGGTGCTAACCAACCCATCGACCAGCCCACCCAGTTTGAAAGTGCGTTCGCTGCATAATAAAGCCCAAATAAGGTAATGGAAGTCACGATGCCAAAGGTGATGACATCACCATATTTGAACTTTGCATTGATCCATTTTAGACCATCAAAAATATAGGATGCTGCAAGGGCAAATAATATACGTGGTAAGACTGAAACAAGCGGATTTTGGAATGCAAAATCAAGAGGTCCAGTTGGAATAAAGGAACGAATCATCGATGCAAGACCGAAAACAAGACCTAAAAGTGCACCATATTTTCTGGGCATCAAAAAAACGCCAATCAAGACTGGAATGTGTAAAAGGGTCACACTCGCAAGAGGCGCTAACGTAATAAAACCGACTTGAGGTACAACGGTCATCAGCACAATAATCGCTGAAAAGATACCTGTTAAACCTAAATAGTAAACATCATTTCTCTTCATTTTTTCTTCTCCTTTTTAGGCCACATAGGGTCCCATAAGTACTTTCATTATAGTCCAATTTTTTTATAATTTCAATAAGAAAACATGAAAAAGAAAAACCTGCACGGCAGGTTATTCTGTATAGGGTCCCCAAGGACTATTATCGGGATCGGTATAAACGCGCTTTCCTCGGTTCAGTTCATTGATGGTTTTGATATCTTCTTCACTAAGGGAAAGTTTAAGTGCACCAAAGTTTTCTTCAATCCGTGATGGCGTCACCGATTTTGGAATCATGATCACATTTCGATGGAGTCCCCAACTGATGATCACCTGGGCAATCGTTGCATGATACTTATCTGCTATTTTTTGTAAACCTTCTTGCCAAATGCCTTCAAAGACACCGCCTTTCATCAGTGGACCATAGGATTCAATTTGAATACCTGCATGGTTGAGATATCGTTGAAGGGGGATTTGTGCAAGACCTGGATGAAGTTCAACCTGATCAACCATCGGTTTGATGGTTGCTGTTTCCATGAGGTCTTCGATGTGATGACGTTGAAAGTTTGAGACACCAATCGCACGAACTTTCTTCTCTTTGTATAGTTCTTCAAAAAGAGCCCATGTCTGTTGATTGATCGTCTTATCAGGATTTGGCCAGTGAATCAGATATAAATCCACATAATCTGTCTTTAATTTTTGAAGTGATTCTTCAAATTGAAGACGCATTTTTTCAGGGGTCGAATGACCACGTTGTTTCGTGGTAATAAAGATCTCACTTCTCTTGATACCAGATGCAACAATCGCATCACCCACAGAACCTTCATTTCGATACATTTGAGCGGTATCAATATGAAGATCGGAAGAGCGTCGTGTAGGGAAAGAGTGTAGATCTCGGTGG
>CALKAH010000384.1 GCA_937983315.1 uncultured Acholeplasmataceae bacterium
TGATTGCTGTTCGTTTCTTATATAACTATGTGAAGGTTAAGAATTTGATTTACTTTGCTGTGTATTGCTTTATCGTTGGTCTGTTGTCAATTATCATCTATCTCATCTAAGTTCTCATCAACTTTTTCACAACACAAAAAAATCTTGGAGGAGTGAATTTTTACTAACGGTCTTCAAGAATAAAATGAATGCCTCCAGTGATAATTTTCTTTGTTGTTTCAGCCATTTCATGTGGTGTTTCCTTCATCCCATTGATGAGCCATAAGCGAAGGATTCCGATGAATGAATTGAGGACAGAGATATAATAATATTCCATACGTGCATCATCTTTTGAATTTTTGGACTTCTTATACGATGTTTTAAAAGCCGATCTTCCTAAGTTGTAAACTTTTTCAACAAAATGGGGATCTGCATTTTTGATGATTAACAGTTCGAAGAGCTCATGATACTTATTAGATAGCTCATAAACATCAAAAAAGATTTGATTTGAAAAGTAATTGATGTCCTTTTCGCTGTGTTTGATGAGAAGTAGCAAATCAACCCATAATTCACTTTCCGATTTTTCAATTAAGTCTTGGACACTGTGAAAGTGGGCATAAAAGGTTGTTCGGTTAATATTGGCTACAAAACATAGGTCTTTTATCGTAATTTCTTGAACTGATTGAGTTTTAACGAGCTTATAGAGTGCTTCTTTTAATAAGGTGTGGGTCACACGAACACGGTGATCCATTTTTTGTGTATTCATAGATTCATCCCTTTCGATTTCAAGCATACCACAATCTCCCACAAATAAACAACACGATGATGGATATAGCACGCTGTTGTCGAATATTTTCCATCATATTGTTCTATTTATGCACAAAGGCCGACATGTTAGCTGTCTCGTGTTGTTTTATAGGATAAACAAGATATTTTTATCGGATAGATTTAATATGCATTCTTCCTATACTAAAGGTAAAGGGAGGTCTACTCATGAAGAAATTGATGATTGTCATTTTAACGGTGGTCTTCGTCGGTTTATCGCTATTTTTGATGGGTCGTGTTGATGTTAATTACGATATGAAGAAATATTTACCCGATGATGATGAGCTCATCGAAGGTATAAAACTCCATGATGAACTCTATGGACCATCGAGTTATACCTATCTGATGTTAAAAGATGCGAGTTTAAATCAAGCCTTAGATGCTCAATCGGACATATTGGCCATTGAGCATGTGACACAAGTCGATTTTTTGGATAGTGTTTTAAATCAACTAAACTATGGTATTCTTCTAGCTTCTGTAGATAGTGCGACACAAACCGAACTGAACACAACACTTACTACCCTGATGGGAACTGGACTATCATTTATAGAAAGTTTCCACCAGATTGTAATGGGATTACCTGATACTTTAGTCGGTCCTATTAAGGATCAAATTGAACGTTATGAAAACGATGGTTACTATAAAATGATGATTGGGATGGATTTGTCTACAACATCAGCCGATCTTGAAATCACGATTGATCATATTGAAGCATTTATTGAGGAGAAGAATCTGGACTATGCTCTTGTTGGTGGTGTGATGTCTGATTTATTCGTGAGAGACGCCATTGAGGGTGAAGTTCTAAAGATCACATTCATCTTAATCCCGTTAGTATTAGTCATTTTGCTCTTAATGACACCATCATATGCCGATTTAATAGTATTCATCATTATCAGTGGGGTTGCTATTGTTGTTAACCTAGGTACAAATATCATTTTTCCAGATATTTCCTTTATTACACAATCGATGGCAATCGCTTTGCAACTTGCAATTTCACTTGATTACATCATTTTCATTGTACATCGTTATCATAAAGACCGTGAAGATAAAGATCCTAATCCTGCCATGAAGGAAACGCTAAAAAGGGTTGCATCACCTGTCGTTGCATCCGCAGTAACAACCGGTGTCAGTTTTATCGCACTCGCATTCATGCGCTTTTCAATCGGTGTTGATATTGGCTTAGTCTTCTTAAAAGCTGTTTTTTTATCAGCGATTTCATCTCTTGTTTTAGGTCCTGTTGTCATCAAGTGGCTTGACCCGTGGATTAAAAAGTCAAAGCATCAAGTATTTATTCCAAAATTTGGCAAGTTTGCAACATTTGTATATAAACTACGTTATGTTTTCTTAGGTGTATTTGTTGCTGTTATCATTCCAGCTTATTACTTCCAGTCTCAAAACACGTTTATTTATGGAGAATCTGCCTTAATTGGTAGTGATGGTTCTTCTTATGATAATAATCTCAACGAAATGATTAAAATCTTTGGGAATGATAATCAAATCGTCATTATAACAACTCAAGATCCGACGAAAGAAGCGATGCTCTATCAAGAATTAATGACAAGAGATGGTCTTCATATAACCTCTGTTCAAAGTATGGTTTATTACCAAAGTATCATCACAGATCCCAATGTGCTCGCTGGGTTAAGTCTTAACTTTTATCAAGATGGATATCAACGAATGATACTATCGATTGACCTAAAAGAAGAAGATGAAACGACAGAATCGGTTCTAATGGAAATCAAAGAGATAATCGATAATCTTGATTTTGAGAAATCATACATGATCGGTTCCTCTCCAGCAGCATTTTCGATCAAAGATGTGATTGAATCTGACTATCTTTATGTCACTCTGATAGCTTTAGTGCTTGTTATGATCGTTATTCTCGTTACGTTTAAAAACTGGATTCTACCCGTTATTTTACCTTCGGTCATCATGACATCTGTATTTCTGGCGATGAGTGTTCCTTATTTTATTGGGAGTTCACTTGCTTTCTTGGGTTACTTAATCGTATCTACCATCCTTTTAGGTGCTACGATTGATTATGCGATTCTTTTTACAAAGCGATATATCGAATTAAGAGAAACGAATGATGTCCATTTAAGTATTGAACATGCGATTGAAGATAGTGCACCATCAATAACAACATCTGCTTTAATCTTTGGTATTGCTGGGTTATCTTTAGGTTTTATTTCATCTGTTTTAGCAATTCCGCAAATCGGTTTAGCAATTGCCCTAGCAGCGCTCTTTGGACTTATCCCTGTTTTGGTCTTCCTCCCACAC
>CALKAH010000385.1 GCA_937983315.1 uncultured Acholeplasmataceae bacterium
CCACCGAGATCTACACTCTTTCCCTACACGACGCTCTTCCGATCTCCCTTGATAGTTTCACCGATTTACTGAATCGCATCTCATTTAATGAAAAACTAGAAGCGATTAAAACATGGATTCGATATGATGCAATCAAGGATGCGTTATACAGGTTCTTAGATTGGTTGATGGCACTCTATCAACGTATTTTTGGAGGTCGATCCTCATGATACCTACCATTCTGTTTGGTTGTGCATTATTATGGTTAGGGATGAACATCCTCTGGATTGTTCTTCTTGTTATCCGTAAACAGCGTCAATTATCCATTCCTAAAGAAATCGCCTTTCATATTAGAAAGACGATGAAATTTAACGTTGCCTATATCGTCTTGTTTGCTGTTTTGGGGTTCTTATTCCTATGAAAACACTGATTAATCTAGGCTTGATTGGTCTAGTCATCATGTACATCTTTGACAATGAGACTTATCTTCGCATGGAGTCTTATGTCGTCCATGTCATTCATTATCTTCTCATCGCTTATGTTTTATGGATTTTATTCAGTGATGTTTTTAAGAGCTTGAGACATTCACTTGGAGAGCGATTTGGATTGACGTTGAAACGGTTTAAAAGAAAGGTTTTCAAAATCAAACAAAAAATTTCATCATGATTTCGAATGCTTTCATCCATTCCAAGATGGTAATGGCCGTGTAGGTCGATTAATCGCATTGAAGGAGTGCTTGAGATTTGGACATATCCCCTTGACCATCGATGAATCCATGAAGCTCTTCTATTACCGAGGACTCAAAGAATGGAAAAACGAGCGTGGATATTTGCTCGATATGTGCTTATCAGGTCAAGATCAAGATCAATGACTGATGTCCATGTACGATATTCATTAATAAAAAAAACGGCTGTTGTTAGCCGTTTTTACTTAATAAATCATCTTGTATCCCTGCAAAGATCAATGCTGCAAGACCATATGACCAGTTCTTTCCCTTAGGGATAAGCTTATAACCTAAATAGGGGAATAGTGGCATCGGTATTGTAGGTCCACTTATCTCTGGCATCACAAGTCTTCCGTTTTCTTCTTCGAGTGCATCAATCACGGCATATAATGCTTTCTTTCCGGCAACTTTGAATGGATCATCCAAGATGCCTAAGCGATAACCATGTAAAAAGCCGGATGCGACTAATGCTGTAAATGAGAGTTCACGATAGGTCTTTCCTACTTTGTTGATCACGGTTTCAAATGTTCCATCTTCTCTTTGATAAGGTAAGAGTGCATGTGCTGTTTTTTTGAAGATCTCGATGATGGATGCTTTTTCTTCGTGTTCACCAATCGATTCTAAGATCATCGGCAATGCAGCAATCACCCAACCATTACCTCTTCCCCAATAAATTTTTCGTTTGGGATAGTGTGTTTTCCACGTTGTCCAGTAACTATGATACCAAAGATGATCATGTGGATCTTGCATATATTTCGACATGATGCGTGGTTGTCTTGCAGCGACATTCATCATGTCTTGATCGTTTTGTTCCTTTGCATATCGTGCAGGAAAAACTGAAAACATCATCAAACTATCGACCCAAATGGATTTGGGGTAAAACTTGCCTTCTAATGAATTGCCTAAATGATTGACAGAATCTTCAATAAGTCTGGGTTCTTTCATGATGTAATGAATCACACGATCAGTAAGTTTTTTATATGCTTCATTGTTCGTTTTTTTCCACATGTAATACGTGATCAGTCCTGGGGCTGATGTATCACTTTGATCAACGCGTGGTGGGTTCGCCACATAATAGTCACAATATCCTTTTAAAAATGGAGTAAACTCATCGGTGTGTTGATGTTCATCAAGAGATCGGAAGAGCGTCGTGTAGGGAAAGAGTGTAGATCTCGGTGG
>CALKAH010000386.1 GCA_937983315.1 uncultured Acholeplasmataceae bacterium
AGATCGTATTCGGTGACTGGAGTTCAGACGTGTGCTCTTCCGATCTAGCCTTTAATCAAATCAGACGCTATGAAAAAGATAGTTTCTGGGCAGACAATGGACTATACCAATTTGCACAAATATTCGTCATCTCAAATGGAACTGAAACGAAGTACTATTCTAATACCACAAGAGAACTAGCGAATAAAGAAAATCAAAATAGTAACACCAATAAAAAGAAGTCAAGTAACTCCTTTGAGTTTACGAGTTATTGGGCTGACGCTAAGAATAAGAACATTCTCGATTTATATGATTTTGCTGCGACTTTCTTATCAAAACATAGTATCCTCAATGTATTGACAAAATATTGCATTTTTACAGTTGATGATATGCTGCTAGTTATGAGACCATATCAAATAGTTGCTACTGAGAAGATAATTAGTCAAATCAATATAGCTCATAATGCAAAGACTGCTGGATCGATTGATGCCGGTGGACATATATGGCATACAACGGGTTCAGGTAAAACACTGACCTCATTTAAAACTGCTCGTATTGCGACTGAACTAGACTACATCAAAAAAGTGCTCTTTGTGGTTGACCGTAAAGACCTAGACTACCAAACCATGAAAGAGTATGATAAGTTTGAAAAAGGAGCTGCTAACTCGAATACTAGTACAGCAGTACTTAAAAAACAACTAGAAGATGTTAATTCAAAAATTATTATTACCACTATTCAAAAATTGAGTATTTTCATATCTAAGAATCCAAAACATCCTATTTTTAGTGATGATGTTGTTTTGATATTTGATGAGTGTCATCGTTCTCAATTTGGTGATATGCACAAAGAAATCATTAAAAACTTTAAGAAATACTATATTTTCGGGTTCACTGGAACACCGATTTTCGCGATTAACACAACAACTCACAATAAGTTCCCAACACTAAAGACTACTGAGCAAGTATTTGGCAAGAAACTTCACACTTATACAATAGTCAACGCAATTCATGACCAAAACGTTCTACCATTTAGAATTGATTATCTTAATACAGCGAAAGCTATAGATGATATTGATGATTCTGAAGAGGTTTACAACATTAAGAAGGAAGAAGCCCTTCTAGATCCTCGTCGAATAGAAAAGAATGTTTCTTATACACTTGAACACTTTGCTCAAAAGACAAAGCGTAATGAAAGAGCATACGATTTTTCAAGATTATTAAATGTTGAAGAAGTTGCAAAAAGCACTTATGCATCAAGATTAACCATTAGCAAGGAACAAAGATTATCAACGAAAATAACTGGTTTTAATGCGATTTTCGCTACTGCTTCGATTGAAGCAGCTAAGCGTTATTATCTTGAGTTTAAGAGACAACAAGAGTCTTTGTCTCCTGCATTAAGGCTGAAGATTGCTACGATTTTTAGTTGGAGTGCAAATGAAGAACTCGATGGTTTTGAAGAGGAAAATAACGAAAATACAAGTGGTTTAGACAAAGGGTCACGTGACTTTTTAGAAGAAGCAATCAAAGACTATAATCAAATGTTTGGAACAAGTTACGACACATCGAGTGATAAATTCCAAAACTACTATAAAGATCTAAGCCTTCGTGTAAAAAATAAGGAAGTCGATCTCCTAATAGTAGTAAATATGTTCTTAACCGGTTTTGATGCTACAACATTAAACACCATTTGGGTTGATAAGAAATTAAGACTTCATGGACTGATCCAAGCTTTCTCTCGTACCAATAGAATCCTTAACTCCATCAAGACATTTGGTAATGTTGTGTGTTTTAGAAATCTTGAAAAGCAAGTAAATCAAGCCATCAGTATTTTTGGTGATAAAGATGCTGGAGGAGTCGTTCTACTTAAATCATTCAATGAGTATTACAATGGTTATGAAGGTTTTAAGGGATACAAAAACTTAGTTCATGAGTTATTGGATCAATTTCCAATTGGCACTGAAATACTTAGCGAAAAATTAAAAAAGGCTTTCATATCACTATTTAATCAAATATTGAAAACCAAAAACATACTTCAAGCATTTGATGATTTTACAGGAAATGAAATATTAAGTGATTTTGATTTCCAAGATTATCAGGGCATGTACTTAGGTATTTATGAACAATACAAGAAAAAAGTGGATGGAGACGCTGAACCTATTACAGATGAGATTGAATTTGAGATTGAGCTTGTCAAATCTGTTGAGGTGAACATTGACTATATCTTGATGTTAGTTGCTAAGTACCATGAGGATAATTCAAAAGATAAAGAAGTAGAAATACATAAAGCCATTGATTCATCACCATCATTAAGAAATAAGAAGGATTTGATCATTGACTTTATCAAGTCACTGAAGATCGGAAGAGCACACGTCTGAACTCCAGTCACCGAATACGATCT
>CALKAH010000387.1 GCA_937983315.1 uncultured Acholeplasmataceae bacterium
GATCGTATTCGGTGACTGGAGTTCAGACGTGTGCTCTTCCGATCTTACTATTTTTCTTCGTGATTGATGTTTACTTTTCAGTCGCATGTTATCACCATCATCAATCGATGAGTGTTGCTACATAACCATTGTTTTCAATGGATTGAAGTATATCAACGACATCCAGTTCATGTTCATCATAGGTGATGTGAGCGACGTGTGTTTGATAATCTAAATCAAAGCGTATGACGCCAAGTGTATTGAGGGACTGTTGTATACGATTAAGGCATCCTGCACAGTGAATGCCTTTGATGCTAACATTGATATCCATGTTAAAACCCGCCTTCTCTTTTTGTTTTATCATAGCAAACAAAAATCATTCTTTCAAGTTGTTTTATCTTCATAATGTCTTCACTTTTTTTTGATATTCTTTAATCGAGGTGATCATATGCAAAAGAAAACACTGATATGGATACTTTCGATCAGTCTAGCACTTATCATAGGTTCTGTTATATTGTGGCTTATTTTTGGTACATCAAATGAACAATATCCTTTCTTCTATGGACATATGGTAGGTGGTTGGATGATGCCTATGGGTATGATTGGTATGGGGTTGATTTGGTTTGTTGTGTTGGTTTTCTTCTATCAGATGTTTCAAACAAAACAAAACCATTATCAAGAAGCAATGGATATCTTAAAAGAACGTCTTGCACGCGGTGAGATTTCCATTGAAGAATATGAACAATTAAAAAAAACGATTAAGGAGGAACATCGATGAAGCTTAAACTCTTGGTTTTGTCATTACTTGTGATCAGTTTAATTCTCTTTATATCGACTTTCGGTTTTCTTTACGCAAAACAATCGAATACATCATGGAATTGGTATGATCTGAATGATGATACATTAACACGTAACGAAAAAATGCGTGCTGCTTATCGACTCTATCTTCATATAGATATCGATGAACAACACGATATTCGATTAGAACTTGCAGATGAAATTAAGTCTAATCAATGGAATACGTTTACTGATGATGAACTATCTTTAGCATTTGATACATGGTGGATTGATCGCATGAAACAAATCGATCAACGTTATGGTAGACGATATGGCATGATGTCAAATAATACATATCACTGTGCAAATACAACATACCAAACAGCAACATTTGCTTGGTATTATATTCATGCTAGCACTGAAGATCAACAGCGTATGGATCTAGCATGGATCCATGCGATTCATGATATCGATGTTGACAATGTATCCACAACAGAAATTGAAGAATCCATCGATGATTTTTGGGATTCGTGGACACCATAATCAAATCAGGCTTTATCAAATTCGAGGGATTTATCTCTCGATTTCTTTATAATAAAAGTGAGGAGGTGAAAAGGTGAATATACTCATTGTTGAAGATTACCAAAAAATCAATGATTTACTTGCCCACTACTTACGTTCTGATGGTCATCATGTGATGCAAACGACAAAAGCTTTTGATGCCCTCCATCTATTAAAACAACATCCTATCGATGTTATTCTGTTGGATTTGATGTTGCCTGATATGTCAGGAGAAGATGTGATTAAAGAAGTTAGACGCTTTACCTCTGTTTACATCATGGTCATATCTGCAAAAGTTGATATCGAAGGTCGAATTAATACGCTTTCGCTTGGTGCTGACGATTATATAGTGAAACCATTCTCTGTTGAAGAAGTATTAGCGAGACTTAAAAATGTTGAAAAACGATTGTCACCATCTGATCACACTATCTTTTCATTTAATCAAGAAGATTTGAAAATCGTTTTAGCATCACGAGACGTTTTCGTGGATGGTTCGAAAGTCAATCTAACCAAGGATGAATATGATCTACTTATCTTCTTAATCAAACATCCATCACGATCCTTTTCACGGGATGAATTAATCACATTGGTACTACCGCATAGTCAAGCCTATGATCGCGTGATCGATACCCATATCAAAAATATCAGGCAAAAAATCGATATACATCCCTTTCAACCTTCTTATATCAAAACACATTATGGATTAGGTTATCAATTTATAGGTCAAAAAGATGAGTAAACCAGCAATCAAACATCCAACATACATTATGAAATATTGGATCATCTTGATGATGATCGTTTTGGGTTTTATGAATATCATGATGTTGATTTTAGCGAATGTGCTTTATAATCGAGAAATCAAGCGTGAGTATACCTCGATGGTTGAGTTGGTCTCACACCTTGCTTATTATGAAGATCATCAGATGATTCAAACCTATTTAGAACATTATGAACACACACATCATGTTGTGATTGCATTCCAAGATGATGCGAAAAACATGATTTATCCAACCAAGATCGGAAGAGCGTCGTGTAGGGAAAGAGTGTAGATCTCGGTGGT
>CALKAH010000388.1 GCA_937983315.1 uncultured Acholeplasmataceae bacterium
TTTTATGGACGCGGTGACAAAAGCAGACCACCCGGCCTGGCAGACCGCACCCGGCATCACCATCAGCGACTAAAAATGTCCCTAAACCTAATCGTGGCATCAAGACACCGTTTGAAAGTGTTGTATAAATCATGAATTAGCCTCCTTCAGTTTTTGGATGATTTCAGGGGTTAATGTACGAAGTACACGAAAGAGCATTTTTTTAGCAGCCGCTAAATCTCTTTCATCCATCATGGCTGCGGTTGAGTGAATATAGCGTGCAGGTAGACCAATCGTCGTTGCAATCACGCCAGCCTGCATATCCAGTGCCTTAGCGGCATCAGTTCCACCCATCGAAGTGAAATATTGAAAGGGTATCTTATGTTTTTTTGCAAGATCGATAAAAAACTGCATGATGCCTTGATGCATGACATTTCGTGGATCATACATCCGCAACAAGAATCCCTTACCTAAGCCACCAAGGGCTTCTTTATCGAGGGCATCGTTGACAGGTGATGCATCCAGTGCTAAGAAGACATCTGGCTTAAACATGTTGACAGAGGTCTCTGCACCACGAAGGCCTACTTCTTCTTGAACGGTTGCTCCAACGACAAGGGTATAGGGCAGATCAATCTGATCAAAAGCTTCAAGAGCTTCTAAAGAAAGTCCACATCCATAACGGTTATCAATCGATTTCGCGATTAAACGATAAGGATTGGCTGTATAGCTCATCGGATTGTCGTATAAGATCATGTCACCTAATTCGACACCCATCGCTTTTGCTTCATCTTTGGAACTTGCCCCAATATCTAAAAGGAGTTCTTCAAGATGTGTATTTTGTTCCTTTTTAAGATGGGGTGGAATCGCACCAACAACACCTTTAATTTTACCTTTTTTGGTATGGACATTAAGAACTTGAGAAACGAAGACTTCTCCGTTAAGACCTCCGAGATTATTCATCTTAAGCATACCTAAATCGGTGATCCCAACGACCATCAATCCGACTTCATCCATATGACCAGCTACCATGACAACAGGTGCTTTTGGATCTTTAGCTCGCTTGATCGCAAAAATTGAACCTAAATGATCGGTTTCGATGGTGTATGAAGGATATTTTTCCATGAATTGTCTCATGTAGTGTTGGACAGGTTTCTCAAAACCTGAGGTTGCTTCAATGTTAAATAAGTCTTTATAAAGTTTTCTAATCATGATGGATCGTTCCCTTCAATTGATAAATGGGTCCTTTCATTCGCTTTTTTTCTTCATATTCGGTCATATAAGGTGAGGGTGCTAGATGCATGTCAACTTCATGAATGGTCATCATCTTTTCCATGTAGGACTGACTATCTAAAAAGAAATCGAGATGATCAGTTCTCAGCTGGAGAATGCCACCCTCTTTTAAGATCATTTGGTATTTATCAAGCATGATTGGCCAAGTCAGGCGTCTTTTATGATGCTTTCCTTTTGGCCATGGATCAGAGAAGTTTAAATAGAGCCTATCAATGCTTTCCATCGGAATCCATAAATCGATTAACTCAGCTGATGTACACAAGATGATTAAATTGGATAACACTTGATCGATTTTCTTTTCAGCAATCCGATAGCAGATATCCATATCGATCTCCAGTGCAATAAAGATCTCATCGGGATGATCCTTCGCAAGTCTTGAAATAAACTGCCCCTTACCTGATCCAATCTCAAGATTGATCATCGTTTGAGAAGGTAGTTTGAGCTGTTGGGGTTCAAAAAGAACACCCATATCCGTCATATGTTCAATGGTCGCTTGTTTGACGTGTCGTTGACGCATACCTTATCCTATTCCAATAGAAAAAGGGTAGTTGACCTACCACTTTTTTTATTTATGCAAGTTTTCCTAAACCTTCGGTGATGAGAAAATCAGCAATCGACACCATCGCTTTTTCAGCATCAGGTCCTGTGATATGAATGTTTACTTGTTCACCTTTATAAATGCCTAATGACATCAAACCCATAATCGACTTTAAGTTGACGGTTTTACCCATGGCCGTTAAGTTGATTTCCGATGAAAAGCTCATCGCTAAATTGACAAGTCTTGTCGCTGGACGGGCATGAATGCCGTACTCTGAAATGATGAGAAAGTTTTGTTCCATATTATGTTCTCTCTTTCTGTCTTTCGCTGAGATAGGAAAGTACGTGTGATGTTTGATGCTTAATGAGTAATGTCAGTTCCTTACCTTTGAGAAAGGCAGGGATATTCAATGTTTTGAGCAAAGGTTGTTGAACCTTTTTTAAATCTTTCACCATGACTTTTAGACGTTGATGTTCACGCGATAGATGATCTAAATTCGATGAACCACCCAGTGCGATTAAAAGCTGTTCGACATCGAGTTCTGGTGTGATGGGTTTCTTCTTCCGTTTTGAAGTCAACAGGATGATGAGAACAACGACAACGAGTAGAAGGATCGAAGCAATGATGATCAGTTGATTTGTTGATAATCCAAACATGTCTAATCTCCTCCGTCACATCAATTATAGCGATAAATCTGCTATTTTTCAATTATTTTATCAACATCGCATCGCCAAATGAAAAGAAACGATAGTTCTTTTCGATTGCTTCATGATATGCCCTTAAGATGAACTCACGACCTGCGAGTGCACTCACAAGCATAATCAATGTGGATTTAGGAAGATGGAAATTGGTGATGAGTTGTTTGACCACCTTGAAGGTATATCCAGGATAAATAAAAATCGATGTTTCATAGGTTCCAGGATGAAATGCTCCATGAAAATTACTTTCAAGCGTACGTAGTGAAGTTGTTCCTACACAGGTTATTCGCTTTTGTTTTTGGTAGGCTTCATTTAGTTTTTTTGCACTATCCATACTGATGGTATAGGTCTCTTCATGCATATGATGTTCTTCGATTTGGTCGACTTGAACAGGTTTGAATGTCCCTAATCCGACATGAAGCGTGATGGGAATGATGGATATGCCTTTATCTTTGATTTTTTGAAGTAATTCCTCGGTAAAATGAAGACCAGCTGTTGGTGCAGCTG
Source organism: uncultured Acholeplasmataceae bacterium (assembly GCA_937983315.1). GTDB lineage: Bacteria > Bacillota_I > Bacilli_A > Acholeplasmatales > Acholeplasmataceae > Peloplasma. The sequence goes on from CALKAH010000388.1 coordinate 3,013, forward strand.
CACTCCCCAAATCTTTAGCATAGACCGTTTGATAGCGATCTTGTTCTAAAAGTTGTTCAGTGATGTATGGAGGAAGTGGCATCGTGCCTAATTGTTCAAGTACTTCAATGAAAAGCCCATCATAATGCATCCTAAACACGCGAATACCTTCTTCTTTGATACCGATGCATTCTGCTTTCAAAAGGTCAGTAAAATGGATAATCGTCCCCACTTTAACACGTTTGGCAGGCTTTGTCATCGCTTCCCATACATGAGGTTCGATTTCTTTGAGTAAGAGAACTTCAATGAACGCTGAGGTTTCTTCTTTAACACCAAGAAGTCTTGCAGGAATGACTTTTGTATCATTGATCACTAAGACATCATCAGGTGTTAAAAGTTCAACGATATCATAAAAATGGTGATGGTTAATCGACTGATTATATCGATCGAGAACCATCAACCGTGAGTGATCACGCTTCTCAGAAGGATGTTGCGCAATCCGATCTTTAGGTAAGTGAAAATCAAAATCATTTACTTTCATCATCAAAAAGTCCTTTATAGTATTTAATGCCTAAAGCTTCATAAGTTTTTTGGGTAGCCACGCGTCCCCTTGCGGTACGTTTAATATAACCTTCCATGAGTAAATAAGGTTCATAAACATCTTCTACTGTCGTGATTTCTTCACTGATGGTTGCAGAAATCGACTCAATCCCGACAGGTCCGCCACCAAACTTTTCAACAATACTTCTTAAATATCGATAATCCGTATGATCAAGACCATTTTCATCAATCCCTAACTTACGAAGGGCATGATTGGTGATATTTTCTGTGATGTGACCATCACCGATGATTTCTGCAAAGTCTCTGACGCGTCGAAATAAACGGTTAGCGATACGTGGTGTACCACGGCTACGTCTCGCAAGCGATGTAATCGCATCTTCTTCAATCTCATTTTGGTAAACCTTGGAGGTTCGTGTGACAATTTTCTTTAAGTCCTCGATGCCATAATAAGATAATCGAAAGACCACACCAAAGCGATCACGAAGTGGTGCTGATAAGTCACCAAAACGTGTGGTTGCACCAATCAATGTAAAGGGCGGAAGATCAATGCGAATGGAACGTGAATCATGATCTTTTCCTAAAACGATATCTAACACATAATCTTCCATGGCTGAATAGAGTACTTCTTCAACAAATCGAGGAAGACGATGGATTTCATCAATAAAAAGAACATCTCCAGGGCTTAAAGAACTTAAAACAGCGGCGAGATCACCACTTCGTTCAATCGCAGGACCTGATGTCACTTTCATTTGGACACCAAGTTCATTGGCGATGATTTGAGCAAGTGTTGTTTTACCTAGACCAGGAGGACCATAAAGCAAAATATGATCAAGTGCTTCCTTACGTTTGAGTGCAGCTTTGATGTAAACATCAAGCATTTCCTTGATGTCATCTTGACCAATGTATTGGTCTAAACGTTGCGGACGTAGGCTTTGATCTTCGTCTTCCTTGATTGACATAGCGGTAACAATACGTTCTTTGTCCATACAATACCTACTTGATTAAGAGTTGTAAAGCTTGTTTAATCATGGTTTCAACCGGTTGATCTTGATCGAGTTTCTTCATGACTTTCTTAATTTCAACACTGGAGTAACCCAATGCTGATAAAGCATCCACCACATCATTTTTACGTGTTGGAATGAGCTCTTCATCATCTTCAATCAATTTACCTTTTAAATCAAGAATGATCTGTTGAGCACTTTTTGTACCAATGCCTGGGAACTTCGTTAAAAATTTAACATTACCTTCTTCAATGGCGAGCATAATATCATGAATTTGATCCGTCGCGAGCAATGGTAGCGCACTTTTGGGCCCAATACCCGAAACACCAATCAATTTGATGAAGAGTTCTTTTGACTCAAGCGTCTTAAAACCATAAAGATTATCTAAATCTTCTCTGACATAATGATGCGTATAAATACGCGTTTGTTCGCCGATGCGATAATTATAGGGATTAGGAGCAATAATCAAATACCCAATACCTTGATTTTCAATGACGACATAACTGGGTTTGATCTCTGTGATAATGCCTTCGATGTATGCGTACACGTGGGTTCACCTACTTACATGATTGTCTTATATTATATCATAAAAGATGGGATTTTTTTACCGTTGAACATGATTATGTTATAATAATTTTAGGACGTGATGTGCGTGTTGAAACTTGAATATGTCAAGTCATTTGAAGCTGATTTAAAACAACTTTTAGCCATCGATAAGAAATATATGCCGATCCAGAAAAAACTGGCGGCTGTTTTGCGTTCACTTAATCCAAGTTTACAAAAAGTACAGAATACAATGGAAGACATCAATAAGATGTTTCTTCAAAAATCCCTTCAAATCAACCGTCATTACGCTGAAAATATGGAAACATATCAGCGCTCTTTAAACGTACTTATTCAAAAAAATCAAGAAGACATTGAAAAGAGTAAAAAGCTCAAGCATCAGCAAACACATGATTTAAACATCAACCTCAAGGCACAACTTGAAGCAATTGATGAAAAGCTCGTTCAAATCAATCTCGATGCCAATGAAAAGCTCGAAAAAGCTGATCAAGCTTTAAAACGTGAACTTGGACAGATCTATAAGATCATTCAAGATGCCAGAAAGATCTATCAAGAGACCACACAACGCATCGAACTTGAAAAAGTGGAATCAACCGAATTATATCTGAAGCGTTATGAAGAACAAGTTCTTGAGTTTGATCAAAAAGAACAAACCCTTCATGCGGATATGGATCTTCGTCGTGAACTCATTAAAGAAGAATCGCAACAGGCATCAAAAACCAACGATGGATCCTATTTAACCATCAAAAACACCTATTCACAACTCTCGATTTCACTCAATAAAAAAATCAATGAACTCAAGAAAAAATATCAAAATGCACTTGCTGTTTTGGAGAAAGAACATCAGGAACGCTTAAAACCGATTCTTCAAGCGATTGAAGATTTAAAAGTCAACTACCAAGATGCACAGCGTAAATCGCTTCAAACCTACACGGAAAAGATGTCATCCTTGAACGTGATTTTTGATGTGCAAAAATCAGCCTATGAAACGAAAAAAGATCGGATTATCCACGAAGGAAACGATGCGATCACATTACTCAATTCTAAACTTTCAACATTCAAAGAAACCACACAAAAAGATAAACTTAATAAAGCAAGAGAGTTACGTGATGAAATCAAATCGATCGAAGATGAAAAAGAACAGCATGATAAAAATAAAATCTTGAATCAGATGCTCAATCAATTCGATAATGATTTGAATAAACAGATTTTAAGAACCCATCGCGACATCATCAATAAGAAAAAAGAAACACAAAAGAAACTCTATGAACTCGATCAAAAACATTTACGTGAAATCAATGAATGGCGCTTAAAAAAAGTGCTTTATGAGTATGAGAAAAAACAAGACTTTACGAAAATTGATCTCAACTATAACCATAATTTATCCGCATCTGAATTGATGCAAAAATCGGAAGAATTGACCTATACTTATCAAAAAGAAATGCTTCTTCAGCAGCATAACATGGACTTACTTCCCCTTGAATTTCAACTCTCGATTGCTGCTGCCGTTCAAGAAAGAGAACTCAATCTACTCGCTAATGATGCCCATGTGACGATCGCGTCTTTCAAACATGCAGAAGCTTTGTTAGACTTTGAAATCAAGAAAGAGCTCACCATGATTGAACGCTCACGTAACATCGAAAAAACGCGCTATGAGGCTGATTTACGCGTTTTAAATGCATCCACACAACTTGAACTTGAAAAAGAAAAAATCAAACGTGATTATACGCTTGCTGAACAAGAACTGCGCACGGAATTACAAAACGCGTTATTTAACAAGAGTAAACAAGCCATTGAGATGGAACGTAAAGATCAGATCAATGCACTTGACCTTGAACGCGACCTCATCTACTTAGAAAACAAAAACACCCTTGAAAGCATGAAACGCGCAGCGTTAAGTGAAGAATATAAGCGCGTGTTTAATGTCAATGAAGGACGGTTTAAACATCAACAACGGATGAGTAACGAAAAAGCAACACGCCTTCTTTCGACCTACCAAAATGAACTTGAAAACAATCAGATGCGTACCGAAAATTTCTTTAAAGTCTTGTTCATGTTTTATCAAACCGATCGGTTCTTTAAAGATACCATTACTGAACTTTATCATCTTCCATCCCATCCTGAAGTGTTTAAGGGATTGATTGGATTAGTCAAAAAACAAACTGAAGATTTCATGAAATCATTCTTTGTCATTGTTGAAGATTATCAACGACTTGATCAAGAGTTTTATATCTTAAAGATCGATGATATGACAGGATATAAATACATGCTCAAGCATGAAGATATGATG
>CALKAH010000389.1 GCA_937983315.1 uncultured Acholeplasmataceae bacterium
AGATCGTATTCGGTGACTGGAGTTCAGACGTGTGCTCTTCCGATCTATTGCAATGCTCATTGTTCAAAATCAATTTGTCCCAACCCTTGCCGATGTTGAAATTTACGGCACAATCAATACAGTCCTCTATATCTTAACCTATCTTTTAAATGCTATTGGTGGTGTCTTTGGTACTCTTGGATTTGCAAGAAAATAAAGTTGATCAAGAAGAAAGCCGAAAGGCTTTTTTTTATATCTTAGACCTTGACAACACGTCATAGTAAGCGTATCATAAACACAGGAAAGAAGGCGAACACATGAAACTCTTAATTTATGTGATGAACAAACCAGAACATTTGGATAAGTTTCTCAAAGAACTTAATAAAAACAGTATTAAAGGCGCAACCATTATCTCATCTACAGGGATGGGAAGACGTCTCATGGGAAATGATGATATCCCATGGATCGGATCACTCAAGGCAATCTTAGATATGCCACGCACCGAATCTAAAGTCATTTTAATTGCATTACCTGATGAACAAGTCAAAACCGTGTATGAAGTGATCGAGCAAGTGGGTGGCGATTTATCGCAACCCAACACAGGGATTGCATTTACACTTCCAATTGATAGTATCAAGGGATACAAAGGGTAGGCTGATGATCCATGAACACCACGATTTTACTCTACCTTGCGATATTACTTGCCACGGGGTTACTCTTTGGTAAGATTGCGAAATATTTAAAACTACCTAATGTCACCGGTTATCTTGTGGGTGGTTTAATTCTTGGTCCTTCTGTGTTAGGTTTAATTCCTGAAGGAACCATTCACAGCTTTTCAATCATCAGTTCCGTCGCATTAGGCTTTATCGCATTTAGTATCGGAACTGAAATGAAACTTGTTTACTTTAAGCGTGTGGGTGCAACACCAATCGTCATTGCCATCTTTGAAGCCCTTTTTGCAGTCCTCGTGACCTTGATTGCGATCCTTGGATTCTTCTTGATCAAAGGTGAACTTTCCATGGTCAATTTCAGATTTGCACTCGTGCTTTCTGCGATTGCAGCAGCAACCGCTCCAGCAGCGACCATCATGGTGGTTAGACAATATAAAGCAAAAGGAAAACTAACGGAAACGCTATTAAGTGTTGTTGCACTGGATGACTCCGTTGCCATTATTTTATTTGGTATCTTTGTTGCCGTTGCTAACGCACTAGGTGACCAAGCAGCAGCAACCCCTCTTTGGCTTCAAATCTTAAATCCCTTTATTGAAATCGTTGTATCATTAGGTATTGGTGCAGCGATGGGAATCATTCTCACACTCGGTTGTAAGTGGTTCACTGGACGTGGAAATCGAATCAGTTTATCGATCACGATCATCTTCTTCACGGTGTTTTTATCAGAATGGCTTCATGCATCACCACTCTTAGCATGTATGATGCTTGGTGCGATGTTTGGAAACGTCAGTTCTAAAGTCGATGATGTCAATGGACTCCTTTATTTCATCACTCCACCGATCTTTACTCTTTTCTTCGTCTTATCAGGTGCTGAGCTTGATATCGCCATCTTAGGTGTTGTGGGTATTATCGGTGTGATTTATGTTTTATTCCGTGTTGTAGGTAAGATCTTTGGTGCATGGTTTGGTGCAAAGATCACCAAGGCAGAAGAAGTCATTGCCAAATACTTAGGTTACGCACTCGTCCCTCAAGCAGGGGTAGCGATTGGGTTATCACTGATTGCCACTCAAGTCTTAGATGCTCAAATGGGTTCTGAGATTCGTGCAATTATTCTAGCGGGTACATTAATCTATGAATTAATTGGACCAGTCATCACGAAGATAGCACTTAAAAAAGCAGGAGAAATTGCCATTAATGCATAATAAAAAGCCCACATTGGGCTTTTTTGTTTCTTACATGAGTGATGCAAAACCTCGTAAGATCACTTGAAGAAGACGGTAGATGATGTTTCGTTTTCCGATATGATCGACCTGATTGGAGACATCAATGGTTTCATTGATGTACTTCTTCATATCGTCTAAAGCAGAGACTTGATTCAAATACACGCTATTTTCAAAGTGAAGATAAAGACTTCTGAAATCAAGATTACATGTTCCAATCATCGCTTCTCTACCATCAATGATCATCATTTTGGAATGAATGAATCCTGGTGTATAACGATAGACCTTCACACCTGCTTGCATGAGTTCAGGCACATAGGATTCAGTCACCATAAAGATGATCTTCTTATCGGGAACATAAGGAATAATGATTTTTACATCGACTCCTGACTTTGCAGCGAGCTTTAATGCTTCAGATAGTTCGTTATCAATAATGAGATATGGTGTTGTGATATGAATGGTATGTTTGGCTTCATTAATCAGTGATAAATACATGCTTTTTGAGACGAGTTCTCTATCGAGTGGTGTGTCATTAAATGGAGCGACATAACCATCGGATTGAACAACTTGTG
>CALKAH010000390.1 GCA_937983315.1 uncultured Acholeplasmataceae bacterium
GGATTCATCTTGACCTATGTACTTTCAACAAAAGATATCGTTAAGGAGGTTTCACATGATTAAAAAAGCGGTCATTCCCGCAGCCGGATATGGCACTCGTTTTCTCCCCATCACGAAAGCATTACCTAAAGAATTACTCCCGATCATCGATCATCCAACCATCGAATACATCGTCAACGAAGCGATAGAAAGTGGTATGACCGATATTTTACTGATTGTGAGTTCGAATAAAAATGCGATCATCGATTACTTCGATTACAACATTGAACTCGAAACGATTTTACTTCAAAAGAACAAGCATTATGAATACGGCTTAGTACGTAACATCGGTGTAGGTGCGAACATTCACTACATCCGTCAACGCGAACAATTGGGGCTAGGACATGCCGTTTTACAAGCTGAAGCTTTCATCAGCGGAGAACCATTTGCAGTACTCTTAGGTGATGATATGTATGTTGGGAAAGATAAACCAGCCATCAAGCAACTCGCTGAAGTGTATGAAAAAGTTCAATCCACTGTTCTTGGAACGATGGAAGTCGAATTAAAGAATACATCAAAATATGGCATTTGCATTCCCAAAGACAACCAAAAGGGACCCATTGTTGAACTTAAAGGCGTTGTTGAAAAGCCCAAAGTTGAAGAAGCTCCTTCTCGTTCGGCCATCGGTGGACGTTACATTCTCACACCAGGTATCTTTGATTACTTAAAAAATCAAACACGTGGTGCAGGTAATGAAATTCAATTGACGGATGCTATTTTAAGACTGATGGCAACCGAAAAGGTTTATTCTTACGATATTCAAGGCAAGCGTTATGATGTAGGAAACAAGGTGGACTACATCGAAGCTATTCTTGATTTTGGTCTCCAAAAGGATGAAATCAAGAATGATTTACAAGCATTAATCAATCGAAAGGCGAAGTAAATCATCTTTACTTTTTGACCTATTCACCGTATAATAAGGTTAACACGATCAAGAAGACAAGTAATGCAAGATCGTTTACAAAGAGAGCGTGCGGTTGGTGCGAGCACGCGTAAACGGATGCATGAAATCCACTTCCTAGTGGCGCTAATCACGTCCGTAAGTCTGCGTTAAAGATATTGAGGGCTAGAGATAATCTAGAACTAAGGTGGCACCGCGTGAACACGTCCTTAGCATACTAAGGGCGTTTTATTTTTGAAGGAGGAAGAACAATGTTAGATTTAAAGTTTGTGGTTGAAAATATCGAGGACGTGATCAAACGACTATCGACAAGAAATGGTGATTTCACCTATCTTTATGAAATCAAAGATTTATACAACAGAAGAAAAACAATCATTTTGGATGTTGAAGCCAAGAAAGCTTTACGCAATGATGCTTCCAAAAAGATTGGTGAGTTGAAAAGACAAAAGCTGGATGCTACAGAGATTTTAAACGAAGTTGCTCATCTTGGTGATGATATCAAAGCGCTTGATGATGAACTCAAAATGGTCGAAGAAAAAATCAGTAATCTTTTAGCGATTACACCGAATCTTCCCCATGAAAGCGTACCTGTCGGAAAAGATGATACTGCAAACGTCGAAATTAAAAAAGTGGGAACACCACGACGTTTTGATTTTCCCGTCAAAGATCACATCGCACTCGGTGAATCTTTAGGTATCCTTGATTTTGAACGTGCAGCTAAAATCACGGGGACTCGCTTTGTCGTTGACAAAGGTCTAGGTGCTCGTCTCGAACGCTCGCTCATTCAGTTTATGATGGATCTTCATGCGTATGAACATGGATATACTGAAGTCATTCCACCGTATATCGTCAATGAAAAGAGCATGTTTGCCACCGGACAATTCCCCAAATTCAAAGATGATGCATTTAAGGTTGTTGCTGGTGACAATGCATGGTATCTAAATCCAACCGCTGAAGTTCCTACAATCAACTTATTCCGTGATGAAATCATTGATGGCGATCAATTACCCATCACGTATGTCTCCTACACAACAGCTTTCCGCTCTGAAGCGGGTTCTGCAGGTCGCGATACACGTGGTATCTTAAGACAGCATCAATTCAATAAAGTTGAACTGATCAAGTTTTCCAAACCAGAAACATCGTATGAAGAACTTGAAAAAATGTTGCTCAATTCTGAAGAAGTCTTAAAACGTTTAGGATTACCTTATCGTGTTGTTGCCTTATCAACAGGAGATATGGGTTTTGGTATGGCAAAGACTTATGATATTGAAGTATGGTTACCCGGTCAACAAATGTATCGTGAAATCGGATCAATTTCAAATGCTGAAGACTATCAAGCGCGTCGTGCGAACATCCGCTTTAAGCGAACCAAAGATGCGAAGACTGAATGGGTTCACACCCTCAATGGTTCGGGTTTAGCGGTAGGACGTACCATGATTGCGATCATTGAAAACTACCAAAATGCAGATGGAACGATCACCGTACCTGAAGCCCTTCGTCCCTATATGCGTGTTGATGTGATCAAATAACACAATTTCACACCAAAATAACATGGACATCCCATACTGTTTTGGTAAGATGAAGGTATCTCATTTTTCTCTCCTAATCGTTTCAATATGGTATAATAAGTGTGCTCATGCGCGCTTATTTTACTTCAAAAAGGCAGGTAAATCATGAAAATCTATTTTGTTGAAGACGAGAAAGATCTCGCAGAAATTATTCGAAAATACTTGGTTCGTGAAGGTTATGAAACCACCGTTTTTCACGATGGAGAAAGCGCGATGAATCATATCGAAGATGCTGTGGATTTATGGATCTTAGATATCATGCTCACCGGTGAAGTCAGTGGCTATGATTTAATCAAAGCATTGAAAGAAAAAAATAGTCCTTCAGCGGTCATCTTTACATCAGCACGTGATCAAGATTTGGATAAAATCATGGGTCTTGAATTAGGATCTGATGATTATTTAGCAAAACCCTACTCACCACGCGAATTAATCTTACGTGTGAAGGCAGTCTTAAAACGCCATCAAGCTGCGCAAGTTTCTGAGATTGTTCGCTATGGTGTCTATGAAATCAACATGACACGACGTGAAATCAGAGATGGCAATCAAATGGTTGATTTAACCAATAAAGAGTTTGAACTTCTCCTATTTTTCATCAAAAATATCAATCAAGCATTTGCCCGTGAAGATATTTTAAAACATGTTTGGGGCGAAAATTATTATGGATCTGATCGCGTTGTTGATGATTTACTCAGAAGATTACGCCACAAGATGCCAGAATTAAAAATTGAAACCATCTACGGATTTGGATATCGCTTGTTATGAAAGAGATTAAATTAGCGACCCAGCTCAATTTAATCTTTAGTTTGGTGACACTGTTAACCAGTCTCATTTTTATCATTGCACTTAACCGTGTATTCACGGAGTTTCGTATCTCACAAAACGAATTACAACTCTCTGCATACTTAACCGATGTTAGAAACAACATTAACATTCCTCCCGCATCCGACTATAATGGATATGTCATCGTATCAGGGAATACTGTGGTTGGTAGTTCTCATTTAGAGGTTTTAGATGGGCACTATACCGCTGATGAAGTCGCCGACATGATGATGGTTTGGCCTGGTCAAACTAGACATATCGTGATTGGCAAAGATGATTATTATTTTAGAATCGATCGACGTATTGGTGGAACAAGTGTGATTGTTTTTACATCTGAAGACTATCTATCAGTCTTCGGTAATGCGTTTTCGACATTGATGCGTATCTCGTTTATTGCACTTGTTCTTTTGGGAAACGTCATCATTTTGATGTGGTCTCGTATCACTGTCGAACGGATCAAACGTCTTCAAGGTGAAGTTCAGGTCTTAAGAAGAAACAATTATCAGGAACCGATCGAAATCGATGGTAATGATGAGATCACTGAACTCGCTAAAACAATTGAAAAAATGCGACAAGAAATCCAATACGCGGAAAAATCAAAACAAGAAATGCTTCAAAATATTTCTCACGATTTCAAGACACCGATTGCAGTGATTCAATCCTATGCTGAAGCTATCGGTGATGGCATCTCAGATATTAAAGAAGCAGAAGTCATCGTTAAACAAGCTGAAATGCTTAACCAAAAAGTGAAACAACTTCTTGAATTGAATAAACTTGAATATCTCAAAGATGCATCTGAATTTGAAGATATTCGCATTAAAGATGTCATTATTAATATTGTCAACAACCAAAAGTATCGTACCAATATTCAACTTGAAACAGATCTTGATGACTCGACCTATTTTGGTATTAAGGAAAACTTCTATACTGCATTTTCAAACATTATCGATAATGCTTTACGCTATGCAAAAACCAAAATTGTCATTACGCTCAAAAACAAAAAACTCACCTTCTTTAACGATGGTGAGCCCATTAGTGATAAATTTATTGATCATGTCTTCCGTCCTTATGAGAAAGGACAAAACGGCCAATTTGGTCTCGGCATGAGTATTGTGCAAAAAACGTGCAGTCACTTCAATCTCTTACTCAGAGTTGAAAACGTAAGTGACGGAGTGCTATTTATGATAGAGCCTCTTTAATCAAGCGGGCTCTTTCTTTATAATCTTCAGGAGAGAGGTTACCTTGATTATTTTTGAGTTTGAAGAAGTTTTCATCCATCTTTTCATAACGGGGGATCAGGTGTAAGTGGAAATGAAAAACGGTTTGTCCTGCCATTTCTCCGTTGTTGGATAAAATATTCATTGCGTGTGCACCAAAAGCTTTTTGAATGGCTTTGGAGATTTTGACTGCGACACCGAAAACATGACTTGCAGTTTTTTCGGGAACTTCAAAGATATCTTTAAATTCTACTTTTGGAACAACAAGTGTATGTCCCTTTGTCGCTTGTGAAATATCTAAAAACGCGATGACCTGATCATCCTCATAAACAATGTGTGCAGGGATTTCCCTTAAGATGATTTTTGAGAAAATACTTGGCATAAAAACACCCCTTTCTTGGCTTTATTCTATCATAAACACGTTGAAAAGGACTACTTAAAATGTTATAATCACCCTGTATACGAGGAGGTTTTACCTTATGAAAAAAATACCAGTGGGAATTTCGGGACGCCATTTGCATCTCACGAATGAGCATTTAGAGATTTTATTTGGAAAAGGTTATCAGTTAACCGTGATGAAAGAACTCAGTCAACCCGGTCAGTACGCAGCTGAAGAAAAGGTTGATGTTGTTAGTCCAGATGGAAAATTATTAGCAGGTGTACGCATTTTAGGTCCTGTCCGTCCTGCTTCACAAGTTGAAATATCAAAAAGTGATGCGATTCGTTTTAAGTTTGTTGCTCCTGTACGTTCATCAGGTGATGTCAAAGGATCGGGTGCAGCAACCTTGATTGGTCCTAAAGGTCAAGTGAGCATCAGCGAAGGTGTGATTATTGCTGATCGCCACATCCATTTCTCACCAGAAGAAGCCAAAGAATTTGGTGTGGTTGACCGTCAAATGGTTTCCATTAAGATTGGTGGCATTAAGCCAGGTATTCTTGATAATGTCTTATGCCGTGTTCATCCACAATTTCGCTTAGATTGCCATTTAGATACCGATGATGGTGCAGCATTCATGCTTTCAACCGGAGATACTGTCGAATTGGTCAAGTCTTATACCATCAACGCATAGTGCCTAGTTAGGCACTTTTTCACCTCAAAGGAGGTAAGCTTTTGAGAAAATTAACCAAACAACAAGTGTTTAAAGATCCACTTTATGGATTTATTCATGTTGATGATGTGCTGATTAAAAAACTGATCGATTCAGAACTTTTTCAACGACTCAGACGTATCCGTCAATTATCGGGTGTTCAAATGGTGTTTCATGGTGCTGAACATTCAAGATTTGTCCACAGTTTAGGGGTTTACGAAATTGCACATCGGTTTTTAACAGTCCCCGATATTAACGAAGCACTTAACGATCGTGAGAAACTACTCTTTTTGACAGCTGCACTTCTCCATGATATCGGTCATGGTGCATATTCCCATGCATTTGAGACAACCTTTGGTGTCAATCATGAAAAAATTGGTGCCGAACTGATTTTGACACATCCCGAGTTAAGACGCATTTTAGATAGCGAAGATGAAATGTTTGCTGAAGATGTCGCCCATATTCTCAAGAAAGAAAAGAAGTTTCCTCTGATTGAACAATTGATCTCAAGTCAACTTGATGTTGATCGCCTTGACTATTTGGAACGTGATGCATATTATACAGGCGCTGCATATGGTCATATCGATGTCGATCGACTCATTCGCGTGTTATATATCAAAAATGGAAAGGTCGTCTTTAAATTAAGTGGCATTCATGCGATTGAGAATTATTTAATTGCGCGTTATCATATGTACTGGCAAGTCTATTATCATCGCGTTGCGCGTGCTTATGAAGTCAATCTTGAAAAGATTTATCTAAGAGTACGTGATTTGCTTAAGGAAGGGTATCCATTCGAAAATAACGTGGAACCGCTCAAACGCATCATGGCTAACCCAAAAGATTTAGATGCATACATTGAAATTGATGACTTCTATATCAATGGTTTAATCGCAAGTTTTAAAACATCGTCTGATTTGATACTACGCACACTCGCCTATGATTTTTTAAATCGTAAAATTTGGACAAGTATCGATGTCAATCCAGATAATGAACAAACCATCAATGATATAGAATCATCCTACAGTGAAGAAGAGCGCAAGTATTACACATCCTATCGCACCGTTCAAAACAGTACATACCGTGATGATGGTGAAGGATTTGGGGATAAAATATACATCTTACTCGAGAACGGTAAAATATCGACTTTAAAGGATCAATCCAAGATCATCGAAAGCTTGATGTTATCGGGAACAAAAACTGATCCTAAGTTCTTCTATCGTAAACGATGAGACCACTCGTTTTCGTGGTTGAAGGAAAAAATGACGCCTTCAAATTAGAACAGGTCTTAGAACGACCACTGGTTATCACAACCAACGGAAGCGCGATTGATGATGATGCCATTCTGTTATTAAAGAAGCTAGATGAGACGCATGATATCGTCTTATTTCTAGATCCAGATCATGCAGGTGATCGCATCAGACGATTGGTCTCTAAAGAACTCAATCATGTCTACCATGCATTCATTCGTCGTGATCAATCAACGAGTAAAAACATGAAAAAAGTAGGCGTTGAACACGCATCAAAAGAGGACATTGTGGAATCATTAAAACACTTAAAAATGGTTCATCATGAATCATCCTCTAACATCACTCATGCTTTTTTACATGAACATTATTTGACCGGTCATCCGATGAGCAAAGCCTTTCGACATGACATCTGTCAACGTTTAGGAATTGGCTCTACAAACGGAAAAACATTGTATCACCGTCTCTATCTCTTTGGTATTCAAGAAGAAGATTTACTTGAGGTTATCCATGAATCATTACGCGAAAAAGAAGTATGGACAAAACTTTTTAAGGGATAAAAACCTTTTGATGAAGATTGTTCGTGACTCAAAAATTGAAGATCAACATGTCATTGAAGTTGGACCTGGACAAGGAGCTTTAACAGGGTATTTGGCAGCATCGGCAAAGTCAATTATCGCATATGAAATTGATACATCGTTAATGCCCATCCTTCATGAACTCGAAAAAACATACGCAAACTTGACCATCATTTATGGCGATTTTTTGGATGCTGATCTTTCAACATATACGCATGATCTTCATGTGGTTGCTAATGTCCCTTACTACATCACAACACCCATTCTCTTTAAGTTGCTAGAGTCACCTAACGTAAAAACAGCTTCATTAATGATTCAAAAAGAAGTGTGTGATCGTTTGCTTGCAACCCCCGAATCCAAAGAATATAATGCATTATCTGTCATCCTTCAATTTCAAGCACATGCCTACAAAATGATGGATGTGAAACGACATCTCTTTTTTCCTATACCCAATGTCGATAGTGCTGTCATTCGAATAGAAAAAAGAGAGCAACCCCTCATTGAACCTGCTAAACAAGCTTTATTCATCTCGTTTGTTAAGGGGGCGTTTAAGCAAAAAAGAAAAACCTTGGTGAACAATTTACACGAAGCATTTCATGTTCCTAAAGAAGACATTGAAACGTTCTTGACCAAGAATGGTCATGCAACCCATGTTCGTGCAGAAGCATTATCATTAAATGATTTTATTCACTTGGTGAAGGAGTGGAACTTATGTTGATGGAATACGCGTACGCCAAAGTGAATCTGACACTTGATGTTGTAAAAAAACGACCGGATGGTTATCATGATCTTAAGATGATCATGTTACCCCTCACTTTAGCAGATGAACTCACCTTTGAGTTATCCGATGACATCCATCTACTCTGTGATGTTAACATCGAGCAAAATGCGGTTTTAAAAGCTGCTCAACTCTTAAAAGAAACGTACCATATCACACAAGGAGCAACAATCACACTCAAAAAGAAAATACCAATTGGTGCTGGATTGGGTGGTGGATCAGCTGATATTGCCGCTACTCTACGTGGTTTAAATGTGTTATGGAATTTACAACTTTCGTTAGCAGAATTAGAACCTCTCGCATTAAAATTAGGTTCAGATACACTCTTTTGTTTGTACAATAAACCCGCATACGTTTATGGTCGTGGTGATCATTTACTTTTTGTGGATGCTCCACCATTATCAGCCATCTATTTGATTCATCCTGATCTTCACGTATCAACGAAAACCGTCTTTATGAAGCATGAAGTCATGCACCAACCTAAAAAGTTTAATCGTCTTTTCACGCTTTACAACAATGAAAAGTATCATGAGTTTTTTAAAAAAACATATAATGATCTCACCTTAACCACACAACGAATTTATCCAGAATTGATGGCTTTTCATCGCGTGATGAAAAAAGTGAGTCCACTCGCGCGTATGAGTGGAAGCGGTTCAACTTACTTTATTCCAGTGTTTCATTCAAACCATCACAAAATTGGCCAAAAAATTGAAAAATTGGGCTATATACCAGTCAAAACCGACGTAAAACGTTGAAAAATGTTTATGTTATCATGAAATATGCTATAATTTGGGTATAAATCATGGACGTCTTGGAGGGCAAAATGAAAATTACTGATGTGAGAGTTAAACTTGTAAGCAGTGAAAGTAGACTAAGAGGTGTAGCGACCATCACGTTCGATGAAAGCTTCGTCGTACATGATATTCGCATCATTGAAGGTGAGAATGGCATCTTTGTTGCGATGCCCAGCAAGAAGACCCCTAACGGAACTTTCAGAGATATCGCACATCCTATTCATGGTGAAATGCGCAAGATGATTGAAGATGCAATTGTTGTAGCATACAATGAAGCGCTCTTGAATCCTGTTGTCGAAGAAACAGAAGAATAAAGAAGAAACAACGATACATGCCGAAAATCTTTTTTGCAGCAACCTGCAGAAAGATTTTTTTTTGGGAAAACCACACGTGAAAAAAGAACGCTTTTCATGTATAATGAAAGCGAAAGCATACGAAGGAGTTGTCATACGTCATGTCCATAGTGGATGGAAAGAAAATCAAGCTGTTCGCACTCAGCTCAAATCGTGCATTGGCCGAGGAAATTTCAAAGGCAGCTAACATCGAAATCAGTTCAGTTGATGTCGTTCGATTTGCAGATGGTGAAATTTCAGTCAATATTGAGGAAAGCGTCCGTGGACACGATGTGTTCATCATTCAATCAACCTCCGCACCAGCTAATGAACACTTAATGGAGTTATTGATTATGGCAGATGCGCTTAAACGTGCATCCGCAAAAACAATCACCGTCTTAATGCCTTATTATGGGTATTCCAGACAAGATCGCAAAGCAAAATCACGTCAACCGATTACTGCGAAGTTGGTTGCCGATATGTTACAAGTTGCAGGGATTAATCGCGTGATCTGTATTGATCTACACGCAGCACAAATTCAAGGCTTTTTCAATATTCCCATTGATAATTTCCCCGCATCGCCACTCCTTGCCGATTACTTTCAATATACAAAGAAATTAGATAATATCGTTGTCGTTTCACCCGACCATGGTGGGGTGACACGTGCACGTATTTTCGCACGTACATTTAATGCACCACTCGCAATTATTGATAAAAGACGTCCAGAACCTAATAAAGCAGAAGTCCAAAACATCATCGGTGATGTTAAAGGTAAAATTGCGATTATGGTCGATGATATCATCGATACTGCAGGCACACTCGTTGCTGGTGCTGAAGCGTTAATTGAAGCGGGAGCAACCAAAGTTTATGCTGCTGCAACTCATGCTGTTTTATCAGGTCCTGCGATTGAAAGAATCGAAAGTTCATCGCTGACCGAAGTTGTTGTCACCGATACCATTCAACTTGATCCATCCAAAAAATCACCTAAAATCACCCAACTTTCTATTGGTCCACTGTTAGGACAATCGATTTTACACATCGTTAAAGACGAACCCATTAGCCAAATCTTTGACCAAATCCATCATAAAGAGAACACACAATGAAATTAATTGTCGGTCTTGGGAATCCAGGACTCAAGTATCAAAAAACACGCCACAACATAGGGTTCATGGTGATTGATGATATCTTAAAAGATGCAGATGTCCAGGCGCGATTTGATGCTAAATTTAATGCTGAAATAGCATTACTCAATGTGGGCGGAAAAAAGGTTTGTTTGGCTAAACCTTCAACGTTCATGAACTTATCGGGTGAGGCAATCACCAAAATCATGCATTATTATGACATTCCCATCGATGATCTTTTAGTTATCGTAGACGATGTGAATTTAGGAACGGGTAAGCTTAGACTCCGCGAAGCGGGAGGTCACGGTGGACATAACGGATTAAGGAATATCATTGGTCTATTACATTCTGAAGCCTTTAAGCGCGTGAGAATTGGCATTGATAATAACCCTTCTATGCCACTCGATCAATATGTATTATCTCAATTTACTCAAGATCAACTCATCACACTACACAACACGATTCAACAAACCAAAGATTTGATTGAACAATTTGTGAATGGGATGCCTTTTGTTGATATCATGACGAAGTACAATACCCAAACGTAGGTTTGGGTTTTACTCTCTAAAGGAGACATCATGCTAAACTGGTTGATCCAACAATCCTTTATTAAAAATCTTATCAATCAGACGTCGAAAAAGACGTTTTTTAAAGCATCCAATGACTCGATGAATTCATATTTAATCGCGAGTGATTTTATCATCAATCATCAAACGATTGTCGTCACACTCCCCAACCTCTATGAAGCTCAAAAGTATTATGATGTACTCTCGCAACTACTTGATGCTGAGGACGTTTTGTTCTATCCAGCCGATCAAGTGTTAACGACCATCATGGCGCTTGGTAGCCCAGAGTTTAAGAGCGAACGGTTATTTACACTTAAACAACTGATGACAGGAAAACCATTTGTCGTTGTCACAACCTTACAAGGTTTATCACAACGACAATTGACACCTAAAGATTATGAGAATGGCGTTAAACGGCTTCATAAGGACATGGTCTATGATGTTGAAAAGCTCGTTCAATTTTTGGTTTACAGCGGTTATCAACATGCATATACCGTTGAAAAGCCGGGTGAGTTCAGCCATCGCGGTCATATCATTGATGTCTTTACGCTTGATCATGATCAACCCTATCGACTCGATTTTTTTGATGATGTCATTGATCAGATTAAAATCTTTGATGTTGAAACCCAACGTTCATTCGCTGAAGTGGAATCAGTCGAGATTGCACCCATGTATGAACTTTTCTACACGGATCAGATGAAGGATCAAGCCATCAAAAAGATCCGTTCATTCTTTGAACCTATGCATTTATCTGAGCGTGAAATGGATAAACTGAGTCAAGATATTGAATGGATTGAAGAGCGTACTAAACTCGATGGACTCTCACTTTACATGCCCTTTTTTAATGATGAAGTGACCACACTCTTTGATTTTGCTCATGACGCAAAACGCTATTTTATTGATCTTCATAAGATGCGATTGGTTGAAGACCAAACAGCAAGCGATCTTTTAACCTATGCCACGACGATGAATGGTGATCATTTTTTGAAGATTCCGTTTTTAGTTCCTCTTGATCATCATCTCAATGAGTCATATGTTGCCATTGACAACTTTGGATTTAATGCTCCTGATCATGCTATTGATATGGGGATTGGTGCCATCAACCAGTACCAAGGTAATCTTCAACTTTTAAGTCTAGATTTAAAGGATATGGCATCCTATCACATCTATTTATGCATCTCACAAAAACATTATCTTGATGAACTCACTTCATT
>CALKAH010000391.1 GCA_937983315.1 uncultured Acholeplasmataceae bacterium
ACCACCGAGATCTACACTCTTTCCCTACACGACGCTCTTCCGATCTTATCGATGCCATCCAAAAAGACTTCTCCCTGTGAGGGATTAAGTAGACGAGATACGACACCAAGAAGGGTTGATTTTCCTGCACCATTCGCACCAATCAATGCTGTGATTTTATGTTCTTGAATGGTTAAGCTCACATCATCAAGGACTTTAAAATCCCCATATGCGTGACGAATATGTTTGAGTTCAATCATGTGCGATTCTCCTTTAGTACTAAATAAATCATATACGCTCCACCGACCATACTGATCAAGACAGTCACGGTCGTTAAATAACCCGTTTCTATAATGATCGCTTGTCCCAATACAAGAAAGGTGATTCCAATAAGCGATGATAAAATAAGCAGGGGTAAATGGCGATATGTTTTAAGTATTTCACGTGCAGCATTAACAGCAATCAAACCTAAAAATGAAATGGGGCCAATCATCGCGGTTGCAACACTCATGGCAATCGCGATATACACTAGTGCAAGGTTCATCTTCTTGCTATACGATACACCTAAACCAATGGCTTGAGGTTCCCCTAACGTCATGACATCATACGTCTTCAAATCTTTTGTTAAAGCAGTTAAAACGATAAGCATCATCGGAATAGCAATCCATATAATGGAGGTATTCATGTTGGATATACTGACCTCTGTACGAATCGTCAAACTTTGAAACTCTTCAGGATCCATGATGGTCTGTAGAAATGATGCTAATGACCGTGATAACGTCGATAAGATCATCCCCACCAGAAGCAAAAAGACAATATTATTTCGGTTATTTCTTAAGATCAAACGATACATCAGTAGTGATACACCAAGCATCATGATTGTCGCAACAAGGAAGTTAAGATAGGGATTTAGATAAACGATGGATGAGGATGTAAACAAGAATATAATCGCAGTTTGTACGGTAATAAAGATTGCATCAAATCCGATTAAGCTAGGTGTTAAAATACGATTTTGTGTCATCGTTTGAAAAACAAGTGAGGTTGAACTGATCAAGATTGCGGATACGATCATTGCAAGCACTTGGATTCCTTTTCTAGATAATATATTCAATATTGCTTCTCTCATTCTGATTGCACGAATGGGATCATCTGGGAATAAGTCGTAAGGTGAAGTGACCATCCAAAAGAAAAGATAAACAAGAATCGATATGATCGTTAAACTACCAACAATAATCCACATCTTCTTATGTGCCTTCATGTTTCATCCTCCTAAAAATAATGATTAAGAAGATGAGAGCGCCCGTAACACCCATCGTAAAACTGATCGAAACTTCGTATGGAAAAACAATCAGACGACTGATGATATCGTTCAGTAAAACAAACGCTGATCCAAAAAGCGCAATATCGATGACCGTCTTCTTCACATGATCACCGTAATAATAGGAGACAAGATTAGGAACAATGAGTCCTACAAAAGGTAGTGTACCTACCATCACAAATGTGATGGAGGAGACAATCGCAATGATCATCAATCCGACGCTAATGACAAAACCATAGCGAACACCTAAGTTTTTCGCAAAATCCTCGCCCATACCAACAATACTGAATCGCGTTGCATATATCCACGCGACAATCATTCCAGGCACGACTAAATAAAGGAGTTCATAGGAGCCAACGGCTTTGTTTGAAAATCCCCCAATACCAATCGTGTTCAAGAATTGTAGGGCTTGATAACGATGTGCAATAAAGGTTGCGATTGAAGATATCATGGCACCATACATCATCCCAATCAAGGGAACATAAATGACATTTTTGAACTTGATTTTTCGCAACATTAGCATGAAGATGAATGTTGAAATTAACGCAAAGATAAACGCAAAGATTGATCGAATGATCAGTGATTGATCACCCATGATGAGATACCCCAACAAGACACCTAAAATGGCTGCATTAGTCGTTCCAGCAGTTGATGGTGAAATAAACTTATTGCGACTAATGGCTTGCATGATTAAACCAGCAATCGATAAACTCGATGCTGTGAGAATAATCGCAAGTGTTCTTGGAATGCGTGAAACCCATAGAATGTTCCATGTATCAGGGTTTCCTTCGATGATATCAATCACCGATACATCTAATACACCCACAAAAAGAGAAAGACATACGAGCAATCCAAAAAGAACGATGAGAATGGCTCGTCGATGACGAAATAGCGATAGTGATTTACTCATGTCGGTCGCTATGGATCAGGATGAAGCTTTCACGCTTGCTATCGATTAAGCCTTCAGGCTTTTGATGATGGGGATGATTTTTTTGTTGGTGCAAGGCGATATGTTCAGGACTTCCTTCAAAACGATAAAAGGCTTCCTTATTTTCCCAATAGATGAGCACGCGAATCACATCAACTTCTGGATCACGATCATTTAAAAGTACATCACGTCGGATAAACCCTTGATGCTTTTTCATGAGCGGTTCTTGATTAAACATCGTTTCTATATAATCGCGGTAACCCTTTTTAAATGTGAGTACGCGAGAAATAACATACATGGCGATTCACCTTCTTCTACAAATCTTACAGATCGATACCATTTTAACGATTTCATGTCATCATATCAAATGATAAAACTCGTATTATAATTAGTCTTTTTATTTATAATAAAGTAAAAAAAAAGAGCCTTGTTAAAGGCTACTTCGATGTGCAGGAACTCCAATCAGTTTACTATAAGGAGGTGCATCTTTGACCACAACTGCTCCAGCAGCAACCACGCTGTGATCACCAATATGAATGGGTCCTAAAAGTGTTGCATTAGCATACACGATGACGTGATTGCCTAATTTAGGATGACGATCGACTTTCTCGAATGTATTGGCCCCAAGGGTTACGCCATGATAGAGAACACAATGATCGCCAATCACGGCTGTTTCACCAATGACGGTCCCCATGCCATGATCGATGAACACAGATCGGAAGAGCACACG
>CALKAH010000392.1 GCA_937983315.1 uncultured Acholeplasmataceae bacterium
AACATCCTTGAATCAGTGGAAAATGAAATTATCAACTAATTACACCAAACGTCAGAAAAAAAAGAGGCCGGAGCCTCTTATAAACTGAGAATCGATTTTATTTTCTGAGGTAGCCCTTCGATCTCTTTGAGTGATAAACTGCAGAGTGCGAAGCGAACCCCACCGTTCATAGGTACAGCAAAGATACGATGTTCTGCTAACTTTAAATAATCTTTTTCTGGGTCTTTTGTTAAAACGACCGTGTAAAATCCACTGCGGAAAGGATGCGTCTTGAGTCCAATCGCTTTTGCCTGAGTAATAAACGATTGACTCCGTTTTTGAACAAGTGTGTTAATACGATCGAGATCGACCAAGAATGCTTTTTTATTGTCTGCAATAGAGAATCGGTTAAACAGTTCAATCGATGCTGTTGGTGTTGCTGACCAAGATCCTCTTGCTTCATTGATGTATTGCAGGTGAATCTTTTTGGTTTTCGCTTCATCCTTGGATAGAATAATCGCTGCACCTAACCGAAGTCCATACACACCAAACGTTTTTGAACCTGAGAATGCTAAAATGGTTGTCACATGAGGATTCAACTTGGGAAGCATCGATAATTTCTTTCGATTGTTGGATTCATGAGAAAATTCAAGATACGCTAAATCATATAAAAAGATGATGTCGTTATCTTTCTTTTGGTTCAAAATATCGAGTATGCGATCAAACTCATGTTCGGATAACGTAAAACCAGTCGGATTATGACATGGATCGTTGATGATGACAATCACACGATGTTGTATCTTGCATAATTCATCTAATCGTTTTTGAAATGATGTTAGATTGAAAGCATCACCCTCAAATAACTCATGTTCGAATACATTGAGCTTTGCACGATCAGCAAAACGTTCATACTGCCAGCGTATATCCGAAACAAAAATTGATTCGCCGGGTTTCGTAAAGATAGAAAAGGTTGCTGCAATCGCCCCGCTGCCACCAGGGGTTGCACATGCGTTCATGGAGAAATGTGATTTTAAGTTTTCTTCATAAGGACCAAATACCCAGGTGAGTAAATTTTTCTTAAAAAGAGCTCCTCCATCAACGGCTGGATAAGGAAGAATGTCTTCATCGGGTAATTGCCGAAGTGCTTGTGTTACAATCGGCATTCCCCCAATTTTCTTATCCTCGTCATAAAACATACCGACGGATGCGTTGATTACGTCAGAATGGATTTTTGACGCTTCAAGCGCATCCTTCGATATTTTTAAAATATCTACTGCCACATCGATCACCTCTATTATTAATTATAAATGAAATCATCCAAAAACAGGTCAAACAAATAGAGCCAGTGCTGCTTTTCATGCTTTGTGACAAGCGTGATATGCACGTGTCCCTTGAGATATCCCAAGCGAACTTGAGATGTAAAATCATTCGCTTTTTCAAAGAGCTTCTTGCCATCAACTTTTTGAGATGCTTCAAGTGATAAGACTAACGTGACACGATCACTTTCAACAATCGTTTTGTGCCCACCAATTTTAGATGAGAGCTTTTTAAATAATTTTTCATACATGTAAAGCAATAAATCTGGGCTGAGTTCACCAAAACGATCCGCGAGTTCAAGTTTTAACTCTTCGATGTCTTTGATTCGATTGAGTTCAGCAATGCGCTTGTGAATTTCAATACGAACAGAATCTTCTGAAACATAATTGGGATCGACATGTCGTGGTGCATAAACCTCATCGATTTGTGTATCTTTTGGCCGTTCCAAAGAAACACCCGTGATGGCTTCTTCGAGCAGTTTCATGTAGAGTTCGATACCGACTGAATCAATAAATCCAGATTGTTCAGAGCCTAAAATATCACCAGCTCCACGGATGGATAAGTCACGCATCGCAATTTTAAATCCACTGCCAAGTGCAGTGAAATCTTGAATTGCGGATAATCTCTTTTTCGCTTCATCGTTGATGTTTTTATGCGCATCGTAGAGAAGATATGCATATGCGATACGATCACTTCTTCCAACACGTCCTCTAATTTGATAGAGTTGTGAGAGACCCAGCTGATCTGCATCGTGGATGATCAATGTATTCGTATTGGGGATGTCGACACCCGTTTCAATGATGGTTGTGGAAACAAGTAAATCAAACTGATGATCAATAAAATCTGAGAGCACACTTTCAAGTTGTTCTCGGTTCATTTGACCATGTGCATAGGTAATCCGTGCTTCAGGAACCAACTTTTCAAGACGATGAACCATACCTTCGATGCCTTGAACTTTGTTGAAAAGATAAAAGATTTGTCCACCGCGAGCAATTTCACGCATGATGGCTTCTTTGATGAGTGCATCTTGACGTTCAACGACATAGGTTTGTACAGGATAACGATTTCTGGGCGGTGTTTCAATCATCGATAAATCTTTGAGTCCCATCATCGACATTTGGAGTGTACGTGGAATGGGGGTTGCTGATAACGTGAGTGTATCCACGTTGACTTTAATTTCACGAATTTTTTCTTTATGTTCAACACCAAAGCGTTGTTCTTCATCGATAATGAGCAGACCTAAATCTTTGAATTTTACATCATCTGAAAGAAGACGATGCGTCCCGATGACCACATCAACGAACCCACGTTTAAGATGATCAAGTGTTTCTTTTTGTTTTTTAGGTGTTACAAAACGAGAAAGGAGAGCAACGTTTGCTCCATATTTTTCAAAGCGCTCCTTAAAGGTGTAGTAATGTTGACGTGCAAGAACGGTTGTCGGTACCAAATAGAGGACTTGTTTCTGATTCATCACCGCTTTAAACGATGCACGAAGTGCCACTTCGGTTTTTCCAAAACCAACATCCCCACAGATCAAACGGTCCATCGGACGTTCCATTTCCATATCATGTTTCGTATCAATGATTGCTCGTTCTTGATCACGTGTGGTTTCATAAACAAAATCGCGTTCAAATGCCTGCTGCATTTCTGTATCTTTACTGAAAGAAAAACCAACGCTCTTTTGCCGTTCAGCATAAAGTGCAATTAAGCGATCAGATAAATCCTTAATGCGCATACGCACTTGAGCTTTCGTCTTAGACCACTGTTTGCCACCAAGTTTGGATAACTTAGGATGCATACCATCGTGACTGGAATATTTTAAAACCATATCGATTTGGTCCATCGGGACATAGAGTGCTTCTTCATTCGCATAGATGATATGCAAATAATCGCGTTTTTCTCCTGATAGTTCCATTGTCTTTAATCCCATGTATTGACCAATACCATAATCATAGTGAACCACAAAATCACCTGGTGTTAAATCTTCAATACGTCTGATTTTGGTTGCTTGATTGAGGACACTTCGATAACGAATTGCTGGTCGTGAACGAAAGGTAAAAAGATGGGATTCATCGATGATGACGATTTTAGGTTCTTTGATCAAAAATGCGCCAAAGAACGATTCGTTAAGGATATGGATACCAGGTTCATCATCAAGAGTTGTTCGATACGTCCATTTGAGATGATCAAAGAATGAAGTGAGTTCATCAAGATAATGTTTTTGTGAGATGCATAAATAGATGTGAT
>CALKAH010000393.1 GCA_937983315.1 uncultured Acholeplasmataceae bacterium
AGTATAAAGGTGTGACTCCCTACACGGAAGCACTTCTTTTAGCAGCTGCACGTGCGCAGCACTTAGATGAAGTTATTTTACCTGCACTAAGAAAGAACAAGATCGTCTTATGTGATCGCTTCTTAGATTCATCGCTCGCTTATCAAGCCTATGCAAGACAATTAGGCTTTGAATTTGTGTTATCCATCAATCGCTATGCAGTCGATAACATGCCACAACTCACATTCTACATCGACTTAGATCCTGAAGTAGGATTATCGCGTATTGCTCATCGTGATAAATATGATCGCTTAGATCAGGAAGCGTTCGATTTTCATACCAAAGTTCGCGAAGGTTATTTAGAAGTAGCGAAAAGATATCCGAAGCGTATCATCACCATCGATGGCAGTGCATCCCTTGAAGCCATTACAGAAACCATTTATCAAGAAATCTTGAAGCGTTTATGAAACGTGCCCTCCATTTTCTTCAACAAACAATTCAAAAAAGCAGACTCGCCCACCTCTACCTGATCTGTGGACCGAAGGGCTCAGGCAAATCGCAACTCGTTGACGATGTTGCCTATTTGATTTTGAATCAAGGGAAACCTGAATCCCCTCATTTAAAGCTTCAAATCAAAGAACGGAAAGTTCAAAACATGATGGTCATTGAACCCGATGGATTAACGATCAAAAAAGAACAGATCTTAGCGCTTCAATCGGAGTTTTCAAAAACAGCGTTAGTCAGTGGACCACGTATCTATGTCATCAAAGGGATTGAAAAGATCAGTATAGCTGCTGCCAATTCACTTCTTAAGTTCATGGAAGAACCATCAAGTCATAATGTCTATGGATTCTTACTTGCTGAAAGTAAAGAAGATGTCATTTCAACCATTCAATCACGAAGCCAAATCTTGACCTTAAAGGGTATTGATGAAGCTGATTTAGAAAAAGAACTTCTCGCATTAGGAGTCGATGAGAAGGTTGCAACATTAGCACCCTATTTAACAAAAAATCTTGAAGAAGCGACACTTCTTGCAGAAAACCCTAATTTTCTTGATCTGATTCAATTAATTGAAGAAATTGCGCGTTTATGGAATAAAAAAGACATTTCTTTTCCCGTTTATTTTGGACAGAAATCAGGGTTTCTCCTTCAAGACCGCGACTTCTTTATGGATTTCTTAGAATTACTGTTACTCTATTTTTTAGATTGGGTTCATTATCGCACCCATCAACCGATTGTTTATCAATTCTTGCGTGATGAGATTCAAGTTCAAAGTGACACCATGCAAGTCTCTGAAGTGAATGATTTAATCGAAAAGATTCAAGAAATTTTACAGCAACAATCCTATTTTATAAATTTAGAATTAGCGCTTGACTACTTATTTTATATTCTAGAGAAAAAGAGGTAATGTTATGCAGGTTGCTTTGGTTCAATTCAAAGAAGCAGGAAAAAAATACTATTTCTCATATGAGGGATTAACGATTGAAAAAAATGACCGCGTTGTTGTTGAAACATCACGTGGGATTGAAATAGGAAAAGTGTATGTATTAAAAGAGATTGAAGAAACCGATCTTACCGCAGAATTAAAACCTATTTTGCGTATCGCAACCGAAGGGGATATCAAAGAAGAAGCGTATAACAGAACGCTTGAACCTGCGATTACCGATAAAGCGAAACAACTCGCAAAACAAAATGAACTCGAAATCAAAGTTTTAGGTGCGGAATACACGCTTGATCGTAAACGTCTTTTGGTTTATTTTGAAGCTGAAAATCGTGTTGATTTTAGAAATCTTGTGCGCGATTTATCCGAAGTCTATCATACACGTATTGAACTTCGTCAAATCGGACCAAGAGACGCCGCTAAAATGATTGGTGGCATTGGTCCTTGTGGTCTTATTTTATGCTGCACGACATTTATTGGCGAATTTGATACGGTATCGATCAAAATGGCGAAAAACCAAAATATTGCCCTCAACCCACAAAAGATTAGTGGTGTTTGTGGCAAACTCTTATGCTGCATCAAGTATGAAGATGATGTTTATACTGAACTCAAACAAATCATGCCTGATGTAAAAGAAAAAGTGATGACACCCAAAGGTGAAGCCACTGTCGTTGAGCTCAACATTATCGCGCAAAAGGTGCGTGTTTTACACGCTGAAAATGGCGGTTATGAGTGGTTAGCCTTGAAGGATGTCAAGCGCGCATAATATGCTTCGGACGTTACTTGGAACCGATCTTTGGATCGAACAAAATTCAAGACAAGCCTTTAACTTAGACACCATTCTTTTATCTCATTTTGCACGAATCCCCGCGAGAGCTAAAACCGTTCTCGATATCGGAACAGGTGCGGGTCCTTTGATGCTTTATCTATCAAAAAAGACAAAAGCGAAAATCATTGGAATTGAGATACAACAAGATCGATATCAACAAGCTGTTAAAAACATTGCATTAAACCATTTAGAGCATCAACTTTCATGTCTTCACATGGATGTTAAAGAACTTGTGATGAAAGATGTGGATGCGATTATTTCAAATCCACCCTTTTTCAAAGTCAGTGAACAATCGATCTTAAATGATAACGAAGATGATACGATTGCTCGTCATGAAGTCATGCTGACACTTGAAGAATTGATTGCAGTGGTCTCCAAGACACTAAAGTGGGGCGGTTACTTCACGATGATCCATCGTCCTGATCGTTTTTCTGAAATCATGGATCTTTTAAACAAGTATCAACTCATCCCGAAACGGATTCGCTTTGTTCATCCCTATCTGGATAAGCCTGCGAATCACGTGTTGATTGAAGCCATGAAACAAGGTAGCCCAGGATTAACCGTGGAACCCCCACTGATCTTATACATTGAAAAACACCACTTGACCCAAGCGATGGTCGATATTTATGGAGGTAAATAACATGCTCTTGACACTTTTAAATCGTAAGGAAAAACTCAAATTTCTTGACCTTGTCATGCACATGGTATCTGTTGATGGTGAACCCAATGCGATTGAGCAACGTTTACTCAATATCATGCTTGCTGAGGTGGGTGATGGTATCGTATCCGAATATCATTTTTCACTTTCAAAAGATTTGGAAGAAACCATCCAGTATTTTGTTGAAGCAAGTCCAACCGTGAAAAACATCGTTTACTTGAATCTTGTTAAAGTCACCATGTTCGATGATTTTTATAACACCACGGAACATTTCTTCCTTGAAGGACTCCGCGAAAAATTGGGAATCTCAGATCAAAAGAAGAAACAACTCATGCAAATCGTCTACATGGAACGCGATTTAAGAGAACGCGCAAAGCGCGTGGTTAATCACTGATGCAACAAAGTTTTCGAGAGATTAAACCTACTCTTTATGTCGTATCGACGCCCATCGGCAATTTAAAGGATATGACGTATCGCGCGGTTGAAATCTTAAAAGAAGTCGATCTTATTTTAGCAGAAAGATCGGAAGAGCACACGTCTGAACTCAAGTCACCGAATACGATCTCGTA
>CALKAH010000394.1 GCA_937983315.1 uncultured Acholeplasmataceae bacterium
GACCACCGAGATCTACACTCTTTCCCTACACGACGCTCTTCCGATCTGATCGTTTAACGATTGATCTAGAACCTGAAATGATTTCATCAAGTGATCGTCTTAAATTATCAACTTCTGGAAATCATACCATCACCGTGACATATCAAACCTTCACAACATCATTTTCCATTACTTTAATTGCAGATGTTATTGAATTTCAATTAGCTAATGGTTTATATGATTTATCTTATTTACCTGATGAAGAAAAAGCAGGAATACTTGCTGCGATGGAAGGCTATCTCATGGAAACGATGTATGGTGGCATTCCTCTTTACTCATTTGCTCAAAAAGTGCTCTTCTCACCACGTGTTGATCTACTTTATGATCACTATCATCACATGTTAGGATTTTCTCTCGCTCATGCAACACTCACCCAAGATGATGCAACTTCTCTTTTCTATCCTAGCGAGTACGGTTCTACAGGTTTTTATACCTTTCGAACGGCAATCACCTATGAACCCCCGACACTGCATCCTTCTTATGGCAATGATACCGTAACCAATCACATGCTTGAACTCCTATCAGGATCACTTTATAAAAAGGTCTACAATGAAACACATCAAGGTTATGATATCATCCCTGGACTTGCGAGTGGATACCCCGTCCCAACAGGTGGAGAGATGGTTCATGGGAAGATAACCTCTAACCAATGGACAATCACGTTACAGGATCATTTGAAGTGGCATATCCCAGATGGTGTAAGTGTCACCGATGATCAGATCACTGCAGAAGATTTCGTATGGACGTTTAAACAAGCAATTATCCATAACTGGCCACTTGCAGTATCCGGTCTCTATTCTCTGAAAAATATGGATCTTATCCATGTTGATGAATATGAGGATGGCATTCGTTCGATTGATGAGATTGGTATCACATCGACATCAAATCTTACGATTCAATTTCGTTTTAATCGTCCGAAAACAGAAGATGAACTTCTTTCTTATTTATCTCAAATCTCATTCTCTCCTGTTCATCGTGAGATGTATGAAGATGTAACAAGTGATTATGGAACATCAAAAAATACAACTCCTTCAGCTGGTCTATTCTATCTTTCTGAATGGATTCATGGTGATAAAGTTGTTTTTGAATCCAATCCATTACATCCCGATCATGATGAATTGTCATTAACTGGATTTCATTATCGAATCTTATCCAACCAACAAGCGATTTATGATGCATTTCTTGCAGGTGAACTCGATATGGCTTATGTCCCTGCATCCTATTTATCTAATCATCCACTAAGTGAGCATACGATCATGCAACCTTCACCTTATGTTTGGAGATTAGG
>CALKAH010000395.1 GCA_937983315.1 uncultured Acholeplasmataceae bacterium
TCAGAGAAGGAAGTGATTGTATGCCTGTATATAACAACAATAAAAAGAATATTAATAAAAAACCTGTTTACAATAAGCCAGCCATACCACCTAGACGTGAACCTAAGGTTCAACAAGGTGAAAAAGTGTTGGTCTATAAACCTGAAATGAATGTTGCTCAAGTAGCTGAAGGTCTTGGATTATCGAATGCTGCGATGATTAAACGTTTAATGCAACTCGGACTGATGGCATCTGTCAATCAAGTGATTGATCGTGATACGATTGAACTGATTGCACTTGATGAAGGTTATCAAGTCAAAGATGAAGTGATTACCGATGTCTCACGTTATGATGAAATGGAACTCGTGGATGATCCCAAAGATATGGTTAAGCGTCCCCCCATTGTCACCGTGATGGGTCACGTTGACCACGGTAAAACAACATTACTCGATGCGATCCGTAAATCCCGTGTTGTCGAAGGCGAAGCCGGTGGTATTACTCAACACATCGGTGCTTATCAAGTCATGCGTAATGGCGAAGCGATTACATTTATCGATACACCAGGACATGCTGCCTTTACTGAAATGCGTGCACGTGGTGCAAAAGTAACTGATATCGTCATTTTAGTCGTCGCTGGAGATGATGGAGTCATGCCTCAAACTCTAGAAGCACTTGACCATGCGAAAGCAGCCAAAGTTCCCATTGTCGTGGCTGTCAACAAGATGGATAGACCGCAATCTAATCCAGAACGTGTCATGACTGAACTTGCTGAAAAGGGATTACTTCCTGAAGCATGGGGAGGAAAAACACCCTATGTTTTAGTCTCAGCACTTAAAAAACAAGGCATTGATGATCTTTTAGATGTCATCCAATTGATCAGTGAAATTGAAGAATTCAAAGCTAACCCCAAACGGTTAGCGAAAGGTACCGTCATTGAAGCATCCTTAGACAAAGGAAGAGGAGCTGTCGCTACCCTCATCGTTGAAAATGGAACACTCCATGTCGGAGATTATATCGTCATCGGTAATACGTATGGTAAAGTACGTACCATGACTGACGACTTAAAGAAGCGTTATCAAGAAGCATTACCTTCTCAACCGATCGAAATTACAGGTCTCAATGAAGTTCCTCAAGCCGGTGATATTTTCATGGCTTTTACCGATGAACGTGTCACACGCGATATTGCGCTTGAACGTCAAGCACGGCAACGTGAAACGGAAGCCAAGAGCATGAAAAAAGCATCTTTAGACAAGATGTTTGGTGAAATTGAATCGACTGAAAAAGAATTAAACATCATCATCAAAGGCGATGTTCAAGGTTCGATTGAAGCCTTAAAGGGTTTACTTGAAAAGATTGATATCGAAGGATTCCATGTCAACGTTGTTCGATCCAGTGTCGGTGCGATTACTGAAAATGACGTCACACTTGCCAATGCATCACATGCCATCGTCATCGGATTTAACGTCAGACCAACCGCTGCGGTTAAGCAAGCTGCGGATCAACAAGGAGTCGAAATTCGTTTATACAACATCATTTACCGCGTCCAAGAAGATATTGAAGCCGCGCTTAAGGGTATGCTTGCTCCAACATTTGAAGAAATTGTGACAGGACAAGCGGTTGTTCGTGAAACATTTAAAATTTCAAAAATTGGTACCATTGCTGGTTGTTACGTCACCGATGGCGTCATCAAACGTGATGCACTGGTTCGTATTATCAGAGAAGGTATCGTTGTCTATGAAGGTAAACTGGCATCCCTAAAACGCTTTAAAGATGATGCAAAAGAAGTTAAAGCGGGTTACGAATGTGGTTTATCGATTGAAAACTTTAACGACATCAAAGCAGGTGACGTGGTCGAAGCGTCCCAAATGAAGGAAGTTGAGGTGGATTAAGATGTCGATCACAACAGATCGTCTTGCAAGCCTCATTCAGCGTGAGCTTGCACCGATTGTCAACGCTGAAGTGAAAGATAAGAGCTTCGGATATATCAATTTAACCGAAGTTAAAGTCACCAAGGATTTATCGTTTTCAACCATTTTTTACTCCATCTTGTCCGATGATCCCAAAGTGCTTGAACGTGCAAAAAATGCACTAGAAGATGCGAAGGTTGCGATCCGTATGGAACTCGCCAAGAAGATTAAGAATACACGCAAAATTCCTGATCTCATCTTTAAATATGATGAAGCACTTGCCTATGGCAACCGGATCGATAAAATCCTGAAAACAATAAAGTAACTTCGGTTACTTTTTTTGTTGACTCTTGATGGTATAATAAGGACGGTGAAGTCTATGATTGCACAAGTGGTTATCGATATACAGCATGAAAAAGTCAATCAAATCTATGACTACATTGTTCCTCAACCTTTTGAGGATTTTTTATCACGTGGTATGCGTGTCATTGTTTCCTTTGGCGCGATGAAACGTATGGGGATCGTTGTCGATCTCATCGATGAAAGTCAATCAGCATCAAAACCGATTTTAGAAGTTTTAGATAGTATTCCAACGATTGATGAAGAACTCTTTTTGATGATCGATGAAATGAAAAAAGAATCGTATGAACTTCTTTCATCCCTCTATTTAACCGTGATCCCAAATGTTCTTTTGGCAAGTTACCAGAAGGTTGCAAGAATCATGGATAATAGCCATATTCCTGAAGACCTTCAGCATTTTTTTTCAAAGCGAGGTATTTGGAGACTCAAAGTTTCTGATCAGGTCTATTATCCACGACTAAAACGTTTAAAAGATCAAGGCGTTTTATCGATTGAAACCGTGATTCGTGAGAAGAAGACAGAAAAGAAGCAAGCTTTTTATGAGTATCAAGAACATCATCATTATGCGAAAATATCACAGTATTCGATGCTTGAGGGTCATCCTTTTAATGAGCCACAAACCAAACAGCAATTACATGATATCGGATTAACCGATTCGATGATTCAAACACTTGTTAAACATGGCGTATTAACAAAAAAAGATGTTGATGTTGATCGACATATCCAACATAGCTACACGACTGAAAAAAAAGAGATTACATTATCTGATGAACAAAAACGTGCTGTCGAAAGGATCACATCATCAACAACTGATGACATATTTCTTCTTAAAGGAATCACAGGATCAGGAAAAACCGAGGTTTATCTTCACACTTTGGAGAAGATCATTCAAGAAGGCAAACGAGCACTCATTTTAGTTCCTGAAATCAATCAAATCCCTCAGATGGCGATGCGTCTTGAATCACACTTTAAAGAAATCGCTATCTACCATTCAGGTTTATCAAAAGGTGAGCGTTATGATCAGTGGAAACACATCATCAAAGGTGATCGTGCGATCATTTTGGGGACACGAAGTGCCATCTTTTTACCCATTGATCATTTAGGTATCATCATCGTCGATGAAGAACATGATGAATCGTATCGCAGTTTTGAAGGTGTCTATTATGATGCAAAAGAACTTGCGATTTGGAAAGCAAAACATCATCATATCCCCCTTATTTTAGGCAGTGCAACACCTTCTATTGAATCGATGTATCATGCAAAAAAGGAACATTATCACTTACTTGAACTGACCAAACGTCCCTTTGATCTTCCACTACCTACATTAACATGTGTCGATATGAAAGAAGAATTGAAGGCGAAACATCTTTCTATTTTTTCAAGACAATTACTCACTAAGATGCAAGATCGACTTGCTAAAAACGAACAAACCATCCTTCTTTTAAACCGAAAAGGTTATGCCCCCTTCGTGATGTGCCGTGCATGTGGTGATGTCCCAAGATGTCCGCATTGTGAGGTGTCACTTGCTTTTTATAAAGACAAAAAAATTCTTAAATGTCCTTATTGTGGTCATGAAATCGCATTTGATGCAACCTGTCAAGTTTGTCATGAACCAAAAGTCAAAGAAGTGGGTATTGGGATTGAATACGTAGAGGAGCAACTTAAAAAAGTCCTCCCTTCTGCTCGGATCCTACGGATGGATCAGAGCGCAACGAAAACCAAAGGTGCACATGAAGTGATTTGGCATGCTTTTAAAGAAGAACAAGCCGATATTTTAATTGGAACACAGATGGTTTCCAAAGGACTTGATTTCCCGAAAGTGACACTGGTTGGCATCTTAATGAGTGACATGATGCTGAATATTCCCTCTTATGTAGCAAGTGAAAAAGCATATACGTTATTCACACAAATGACAGGACGATCTGGGCGTATGCTTCAAGGAGAAGCTATCATTCAAGGCTATCATCTTGATCACTATGTCATCAAGTCGTTGAATCAAGATGACCACGCATTTTATGAAGAAGCACTCAAACAAAGAAAGCTTCTAGGCTATCCACCTTACGTATCTGTTGCACACATTCTTTTTGAGGGGATGAGTTTTTTACAGACTTACCAGCACGCATTCCTCTTTAAGAAAGT
The DNA here is from genome assembly GCA_937983315.1 of uncultured Acholeplasmataceae bacterium. Classification (GTDB taxonomy): domain Bacteria; phylum Bacillota_I; class Bacilli_A; order Acholeplasmatales; family Acholeplasmataceae; genus Peloplasma. Next base: position 4,386 of record CALKAH010000395.1, read on the forward strand.
TTTAGCATCGCGTGGATATGAGGTCTTAGGTCCATCACAAGCACTGATCAAAAAGATGAAAGACCATTATCGTTTCACGTTAACGATTAAGCACGATACAGATGATTTCAAACCCGTCTTTGATCTCATCACGAAGCATCAAAAATCTGACATCAAGATCACATGTTCAACAAGACTAGATCAATGGTAGGTGAGAAAATGAACATATTATTTATGGGAACACCCCAATTTGCAGTCCCCATCTTGGAGATGATTGTTAAAAAACATCATGTTGTGATGGTCATCACACAACCCGATAAACCGGTTGGTCGCAAAAAACGATTAACCCCATCTCCCGTTAAAGAAAAAGCTCTTTCTTTAGGGTTACCTGTTAGATCGGAAGAGCGTCGTGTAGGGAAAGAGTGTAGAGCTCGGTGGGCGCGGTAT
>CALKAH010000396.1 GCA_937983315.1 uncultured Acholeplasmataceae bacterium
ACCACCGAGATCTACACTCTTTCCCTACACGACGCTCTTCCGATCTATAATACTCGATGCAATAAGCGGAATCACATCCACAGTTGCTGTCACATCACGAAGTGCATAGAGTTTTTTATCTGCAGGCGCAACATCGCCACTTTGACCGACAATCGCAATCCCAATGTCATTGACCTGCTTAATGAACTGATCAACAGGACGTTCAACTTGGTATCCAGGAATACTTTCTAATTTATCAATGGTACCACCGGTATGACCTAAACCACGTCCACTCATCTTGGCAAATTTAGCACCTAGGCTTGCTAAAAGAGGACCTAAAACAAGCGTGACTTTGTCACCAACGCCACCGGTTGAATGTTTGTCAACTTTGATACCAGGTATTTGACTCAAGTCAATCACATCACCAGAATCACGCATCGCAAGTGCTAAATAAGTGGCTTCTTGATCGTTCATCTTTTTGAAATAAGTCGCCATTAAAAACGCACTCATCTGATAATCAGGAATTTTCCCTTGAGTATATTGTTGAATGAGTTCATGAATCTCTTGTTGAGTGAGCTCATGACCATCTCGTTTTTTTGTAATCAAATCCACTACATGCATATCATCACGTCTCCTTGGAACTATTTTATCATAAATGATAAGAATATGATTGAAACATGTTATAATAACAAACGTGAAATGAGGTATTGTCATGATTTTATCCATCGTCCGCCATGGACAGACTTACTATAATGCAGCTGGTCTTGTACAGGGAAGAATTGATATTCCTTTAAATGAGAACGGCAAACAACAAGCTAAAGCCCTTGGTGAAGCGCTCAAACAAAGAGGTGAGCATTATGACATCATCATGGCATCCCCACTATCAAGAGCTTATGAAACGGCGAAAATCATCGCTAAAGAGCTTGATTATCATCATTCAATCCTTTTAAATGACCGTTTTGTTGAACGTGATTTCCATCATCTCGATGGAACACCCGTTGAAACAGCGATGCCATTAGTTCGAAGTAAGAATTATTCACATGGTGCCTATGAAACAGATACGATGCTGATTGAACGGATCAAACGTGCTGCGATGGATCTTTACCACAAATATCATGATCAATCAATTTTATTGATTGCTCATTCTCATGTCATTAAAGCACTGATGATTTCAGCACATCCTGATCAATATACTTTTGCAGATCTCATCAAACATGCCGATGTTATTCACTTTGAAATCACTCAAGATATGATCACAGTCTTAAAAGAAAAAAAGGCTTAATCAGCCTTTGTCTCTTGAACTAAATGATTATTGATTTGATGAAACATGAGTTCAGCGACCTCAGCGGTCGTTTTTTCTTTAATATCTTCATAACGTACAACCGGATGTATGACAACATTGATTTTTGAAATACGCCAAGGTGCACGATGTTTGATTTGAGTTGTTCCTTGAATACTGACAGGAAGCAAGTCAGCACCAGCTTTCATCGCAACCCGATAAGCACCTGCACGCATTGCAACCATCTTTTCATCATTGCGATCTTTGATACCACCTTCAGGATAAATGGTCATTGCCATACCTTCTTTGATCACTTTAATCGCATCCACCATGGCACGTGCAGTGTTTCTGTCACTTGAACGGTCAATTGGAAATGCACCTAAATATTTGAGCCATAATCCAATCAGAGGTGCTTTATATACACTCATCTTTGGTGTAAATGTTGTTGGGCGTTTCATAAACTCAAAGACAATAAAGGGATCAGCATAAGACTTGTGATTTGCAAATACGCATAAAAGACCATCCTTGGGGATGTTTTCTTTTCCTTTGACATCTATCTTTAGCCGCATAAAAAAGATAACAAGCCAATGACTTGTACTACGTGTGATGTAATACTTGTATGGGTTAGTAACTTTGGTCCACTTCATGTATGGGAAATGCAAGAGAATAAAGAGAACGGTTGCGATAAAACTCACAACTGCACCTGTGAGTACCCACAAGATGATCCAAAATCCGGATGCAACTTGAACACTCATGATGTATACATAGAGACCCCAAAAAAGGAGATAAAGGAGCGAGATCATGATGTCTTCCTTTCATAAACCGCGAAAATAAGTCCTTCTTCCATCGTCTTTTCAATCAGTTGAAATGACGATAAGTCAAAAGGCGGAAAGAATACATTGCCTTCATGTCTGTTAAGGACAAAGGTGATATAAAGTCGATGTGCATAAGGTAAAGCAAGTTGATAGATGGTTTTTCCACCGATGACAAAGAGGTCACCCTGATAGGTGGATAGAAATCCATGTAAATCTTTGACGAGTGTAGCGTCGGGATAACGAGTTTCAATCAAGTTAGCGACATAGTTTTTTGCAAATGGTAATGGCTTTGTCTTATAATAACTTTTCAATGACTGATAGGTCATATCACCCATCAACACCGCATGATCTTTTGTGTGCGCTTTAAAATATTGAAGATCTTTAGGGTAATGCCATGGAAGTACATTATCTTTTCCAATCAACCAGTTTTCATCCATAGCCCAAATCAGTGAAATCATATGGCCACCTGCCCTTTGATTGCGGGATAAGGATCATATTCTTTCAACTCAAAATCTTCAAATGTAAAATCGAAAAGAGATTTCACGTTCGGGTTGAGTACCATGATTGGTCGTTTCCGAGGTGTTCGTGTCAACTGCAATTTAACCTGGTCAAGATGATTTTGATAGATATGAGCATCTCCTAACGTATGAACAAATTCACCTGGTTTAAGATTGGTCACTTGCGCCACCATCATGAGGAGTAGAGCATAACTTGCGATATTGAAAGGGACTCCCAAAAAGATATCTGCACTGCGTTGATAGAGTTGTAGAGATAGCTTGCCATCAGCAACATAAAATTGAATCAAGGTGTGGCAAGGAGGAAGTGCCATATGTTTGATCTCAGCAGGATTCCAAGCACTTAGAATCATGCGTCTTGAATTCGGATTGTTTTTGATTTCATCTAAGATAAATTGCAACTGATCAACGCCATTAAAGTTGCGCCATTGCGCACCATATACAGGTCCAAGATCGCCATGATTTTTCGCAAACTCAGCATCGGTTTTAATCTTTTGAATATAGTCATCCATGGATTCTCCCTGATAGTCAGATGACCGTTTAAAGGCTTCATAGGGCCATTCATTCCAAATACGAACATCGTGATCAACTAAGTACTTGATGTTGGTATCTCCCTTAATGAACCATAAGAGTTCATGGATAATTGATTTAAGATGAACCTTTTTTGTGGTGAGTAAAGGAAATCCATCTTCAAGATTATAACGCATTTGATAGCCAAAAACACTGTAGGTTCCTGTCTTTGTACGATCCATTTTAAACGTGCCATGATCTAAAACATGTTGGCACAATTCCAAATAAGGTTTCATAAGAACCTCCTGTTATTTTGCGAGTTCGTAGAGTGCTTCTGTGTAAATAATGGTTGCTAAAAGTAAATCATCAATGCCGATAAATTCATTTTTTTGATGAATAAATGTGGGTTTGTCTAAGAAATGTGGACCAAATGCAACACAGTTTGGCATGGCACGTGCAAACGTACCTCCACCAATGTTGATCGGTTTTGCTTCTTGATCATTGGTGTGCTTCTTGTAAACACCCATTAATGTTTTCACTAAATCTGAATTCGGATCTTTATAGAGTAAAGCTTGATGTTTGTCAACCTTCACGGTTGCACCAAAAGGTTTAAATGCTTTTTTCAATGTCTCAACGACTTGATCAAAGGAAACATTGTTGGGATATCTTAAGTTCAAATGGAATTGATAATGACCCTTTTCACCAATAAGAACACCAACATTATTGGTGAGTGGTCCCATTTCTTGATCTGTATAGGCAACACCTAGTTTAACACCATGATAATCATCAAGTAAAAGTTTTTCATAGGCTTCAAGCATCTGACCTCCGAGCTTTTCTTCCAAGAGGAAATGCATCAAACGATCAATGGCATTTTCACCAAATTGAGGTGTGGAACCATGAGCACTCTTACCCACGACTTTAATGAAGATATGTTGGTCCTTCTTCTCAGCTGTTCCTTCATATCCATGCTTAGTGAGATATGCTTTAAATGACTTGATATAATCTTTTGATGGTTGAAGTAATGCTGATGCATAATCTGGAACCATGTTGTCTCTAAAACCACCATGGATTTCAATGACATCTTTTGCATCGATTTTTCCTTCAACAAAAAGCCGTGAAATGCCTTTTTCTGCATAAATTAAGGGGAAATCGGCATCAGGAATAAATCCAGAAACGGGCGCTTCAGGATATACGCTGAAATAATGTCTGACGCAACGCCATGCTGTTTCTTCATCATTACCTAAAATCAATTTGACGCGCTTTGTTAAAGGTACACCAATTTCATGGAGAATCTTCATCGCATAATAGGCAGCAATCGTGGGTCCTTTATCATCTTCAGTTCCACGTCCATACATCTTACCATCATGAATTTCTGCACCATATGGAGGATATGTCCAATCATTACCTGCAGGAACCACATCAAGATGACCGATGATCCCTACAAAGTCTTTTTGTGTTCCCATTTCAATATGACCTGCATAACCATCGAGATTGATCGTAGAAAAACCATCACGTTGACCAAGTTTTAACATATACTCCAATGCTTCTTTGGTTCCTTCACCAAAAGGAGCACCTTTACGTTTGGGATCAAATGTCGTCAATTCTGAGTTGATTTGAATTAAGCGTTGTAAATCAAGGATCAATTGATCCTTACGTTTCATCACTTCTTGTTTAAAGTTAATTGTCATACTTATCATCTCCTTTCTCCATTTTAGCACAAAAAAAGACGGACACCAATTGTGACCGCCTTTTATGTGAAAATTCGTTAGACCTTAATTTGTTGTATTAATGGTGATGTTACCGGTGCTCACTTCAACCTTGATCAGAACCGATCCTGTTGTCGTGCTATGACGATCACCTTGATTGGCACCATCGACACGAATCGTACCAGTTGATGTTCTTAAATCATAGCGATAATCTCCTAGTGTTGTTGATGTAAAATCAACATCACCAGTTGATGAAGATAAGTCAAATGATGATGCAACCGTATCAGTGATGTTGATATCACCGGTTGATGTATGGATATCAACACCTCTAGTAAAGGATGAATCGGTAACCGTAACGCGTCCGGTATCAACGGATGCTTCAAGT
>CALKAH010000397.1 GCA_937983315.1 uncultured Acholeplasmataceae bacterium
GTACCACTTGGCTTGGCTTCAACTTTTAATGAGCGATTAGTCGAGCATGTTGCTCGTATCTCCGCAATTGAAGCTTCAACATCAGGTATCCATGTGACATTTTCACCGATGGCCGATTTGGTTAGAGATCCCCGCTGGGGACGTGTCGTTGAAAGTTTTGGTGAAGATCCTTATCTGAATGGTATCTTATCCTCTGCGATGGTTCGTGGATACCAGCAAGATGATATACGCAAAGAAACCCATCTTGCATCATGTGTCAAGCACTATGCAGCGTATGGGAAAGTTGAAGGTGGTCGGGACTATAATACAGTTGATTTATCACGTTTATCACTCCATCATGATTATCTTGAGGGATATCGCAAAGCAATTGAAGCAGGTGCAAAACTGATCATGACATCATTCAATGTTGTTGATGGTATACCAGCTACCGTGAATCAATATTTGCTACGCGATGTCTTAAGAGAACAATGGCAATTTCAAGGGGTGACAATCTCAGATTATGATTCACTCCATCAAATTATTGCTCATGGAGTTGCAACTGATGATAAAGAAGCTGCTTACCGAGGATTGAAGGCAGGACTTGATATTGAGATGGCCTCGACAGCCTATGCCAATCATTTGAGTGAATTGATTGATGAAGGCTTGATTGATGAACAATTACTTGATGAAGCCTGTTTACGTGTCCTTGAATTAAAAGAACAAGTTGGCTTGTTTGAAAATCCTTACAAACATGCTTACCCAGATCAAGCATTAACGATTGTTCGATCACAAGAACACCTTGATTTTGCAAGACAAGTGGCTCATGAATCCATTGTACTTTTAGAAAATGATGGGATATTACCCCTCACCAAAAAAATGAGTGTGGCCTTAGTGGGTCCATATGCAACATCACGAGATACCAACGGACCATGGAGTTGGCACGGCAAGAATGCGCTCAATGCTAATCTCTATGAAGCATTAAAGGATGATCTCAATATAACATTCATCAAAGATAGTGAAGATCCAAAAGACTATACTGAGCAAGACATAAGAGACATTGAACGGGCTGATCTCGTCATCTTTGCATGTGGAGAACGAATCAAAGAATCAGGAGAGGCACACAATCGTTCATATATCACATTACCAAGAAAACAAGATCGATTATACGATTTAATGAGACGTCATGCACAAAAACTCGTGACGATCATTATTGCTGGTCGCCCTCTTGCTATCGGACATCTTCAATCTTCAGAAGCTATCATTTACGCATGGTTTCCTGGAAGTGAAGGGGCACGTGCTATTGCAGATATTATGATGGGAAGACATCATCCATCAGGTAAACTTCCTATGAGCTTTCCCTATCATGAAGGCCAAATACCAGTGTATTATAATCATTTAAATACAGGTCGTCCGAAAATCGAAGGTGATCACAATGAATACACCAGTTATTACCTCGATACACCTAACCGCCCTCTTTATCCCTTTGGTTATGGATTAACGTATACGACCTGGGTATTAGGAAAGCCTAATCTACAAAAATCAACGATGAAAATCGACGATCGAAATCAACTTCAGGTTACACTGACCAATACCGGAAAGAATCAAGGTTCTCAAGTTGTTCAAGTCTATGTTCGTGATGTGATCTGTTGGGTATCGCGTCCAGTTAAAGCACTTAAAGCATTTCAGAAAATTAACCTTAATCCAGGTGAAACCAAGACATTGACATTTATGATTTCACCAGATTGGTTTTTATATTATAACGATCAAGGCATTAAAACATATGAACCGGGTGAGTTTATCATCATGGTAGGACTAGATAGCGAGCACACCGAAAGTCTGCATTTAAATATTGAAAGGGGTCAAACATCATGGATATGATACGTAATCAAATTCAACTAAAAACGATTGATCAAGGTGGACTTATCTTTAATTTCTTAGAAACAGGAGATATCTATGATATTACATATCAAGATGCACAAATCAATTTAATACATGGAAATCTTGTGGATGGTGGTTATTTTAATGTCTATCTTCGTATTTTTAAAGAAGGTCAGATTCTCTTTACACCCTTAATCGGGAAACATTCTCCATCGACATGCCAAATTATTTCGAATCAAGCGATATATGAAGGATCATTTGAAGATATATCTTATCGCATCAATTTAATGATTCAAGGATTCCGATTTGATCTTATGATTCAACTTAAGAGTCAAACACCTCAAGTCGTTGATGTGATGTTTGGTAGTGATCTAGCCATCACATCCAAAGGAAGCGTCTTAAATAGTGAACCCTATACCGTTCAATATATTGATTACAAGGTTTTCCAAGATGGAAATGGATATACGCTATGTGCACGTCAAAACCAAGGTCGTAGCCAGTATTTCCAAATGGGAAGTTTCCAAAAAACAAAGGGTTATACAACAGATGGTTTTCAGTTCTTTGGCCTACAAGCAAAAGAAACGGGTATACCTGATGCTATGTCAGTTGACCGACTCATCTCTGAGATCTATCAATATGAATTTGCATATTTCGCATTACAATCTGAAAAACTTTTGATTGATAATCATGGTGTTAAGCAAACTTTTTATGGTGTCTATGAACCTCAAGAACATGATGTAATTAAAAAACCAAAAGAAGTTTACCCTTTATTAATGACACCTGAATCACTTCAATGCAACCAAACTAACTATCAACATGGATTATTAAATCCTAGAAATCGCTTAAATGGTCGCCATTTGACTGAAGAAGAATGGCAATTATTATACCCTTATCGTGATCAAGAAGAACGCTTAGATGGTGAAATCTTATCCTTTTTTACCCATCGCCATCATCATGTGGTAGCAAAGAAAAAAGAATTACTTGTCGAAAGACAACATGGTCATCTTTTAGTACATGGTGATCTTGAACACGTCAGCGATCATGTGATGGCAACCACCAACTGGATGTTTGGGGTTTTTCATTCACACGTTGTTTTGGGGAACTCAAGTTTTAATAAATTATTAGGTGATTTAAGAAATCCACTCAACTTACAAACCATTTCAGGGATTCGTATATATGTCAAACGGCACGGTAAGTATCAATTGTTAGGTTTACCCAGCTATTATGACATGGGAGGAGCAACCACCCGATGGGTTTATATGATCGACAACCATCGCATTCAAATCGATACGTATGTTCATCCCGATCATCTTCAACAAGGATTACATTATCAATCCGATGATCCATCGATTGAAGACGTGGTTCTCGTTCAACAGGTGCTGATGAATGTGAACGAACATCTTTCGCATATTCCTTATACGATCTCAGAGGGAATGATCACCTATTATCCACCAAAAGGATCGATGATGGATATGAAGTACCCATCACTTAAGTATCGTTATCAATTTGATCAACCAT
>CALKAH010000398.1 GCA_937983315.1 uncultured Acholeplasmataceae bacterium
CGATATCGTATTCGGTGACTGGAGTTCAGACGTGTGCTCTTCCGATCTGGTTGACTCGTTTTAGGTACGACATCGGGATGCTCTCTCATGATACGATAAAACGTATCAGCTTTCATCTCTAAGCCGTCTAAATACGCGCGATCATGCATAAACAGTTTAATGCGAATGATCTTGACGTGATGTGGATATGGATAATAATCTAAGCCACCTGTTGATGTGTCAACCACGCAACGTTTCATGAAAAGAACCCCCTTCATCAATAAGCATACTTATGCTATCACACTTTGAAAAAACTGTAAATATGCTATACTGAAATAGGTGATGAAAATGCGTTATTTAAAAGAAAAACCACATTTTACATATGAAGTCAATAAATCTGAGTTCATCGCGATTCTCTATCCGATTAATACCCAAGATGATGTCAAGCGATGCATCGAAGAGACGAAAATAAACTATCCTAAAGCCAATCATTATACCCATGCATCGCTTTTCGGTGATGACCAGGAACAACAAACTGCAAACGATGATGGAGAACCCCAAAGAACCGCTGGAATCCCTATTTTAGACGTTTTAAAGCATCACGATGTCACCAACATCCTCTGTGTCGTTGTCCGCTATTTTGGCGGTATTAAACTTGGTGCTGGAGGGTTAGTTCGAGCATACAGTCATGCTGCAGCAGGTGTGATGAAAGAGGCACGTTTCTACATCAAAACATGGGTAAAAGCCTATCAGATTCGTTTTGACTATGCGCATCTCGATCCGATTGATCGTTACTTAAACGAAAAGGTTACCATCATCAGTAAGTCGTTTACCGAGATTGTAACCTATGAGATTTCCTTGCTTCCTAATATTTCAAATATCGATGATATTCTCTATCTTTTAAAAGACATTAAACCTTTAGATGACCAGCTACGCTTGATTGATGCGTAGCTTTTTAATCACCAAACAAACCATTAGCGTAACGTGACGTTTCCATCTCTTCTGACATCCATGATACACGATCGATGACATATCCTCTGACGTAATTCACCTGTTCTTGATAGGTCGTACGTGTGACGATTTGCCATGGATTGGGCCAAATATAGGTCGATAAAATCGGCCATCGTTCAAAATTCCGTGATGCTGCTTCTTCTAAGGATTGTCCTAAGACATCAATCAATGTTAAGAAATCAGGTAAGATCGATTGATAGAATAGTTCAAATTGAGCTTTGAACTCATCCCTGATTTCAGGAATCTGCATCATCAAAATAAACATTCTGTTTTTCCATGTACGCATACCATACCAATTCTCAGGATTGTAATCTATATAATCTGCATTTCCATATGCAAAATCAAAATCCCATAAAGGTCCGTAACTGATCGGTCCATCTTGATGTTTGATCATAAAGACAGAACTCCATCCAACATCCACATTTTTCGCAAGTTCATGAATCATGAAAAAGATGATGGCTTGGTTGACATCGAGTAATGTTTCATAACCCTGTTTGTTGATCAGTGCGTCTTCTAATTGATACATCGATGTTCTTAAATAATTCGAATGTTCTCCTGTATATAGAGGGTCATCGGAATCAGGATCTTTGATCTGATAAGCGTGTCGATCAACTAAAAACCAATCAAAGCCTTCGACCTCTTGTTGTTCATAAAAGCGCATATCAAGTTCAAATAAATAGTTGGTATTCAGTTGACCTGGAATAGATTCTAAATTGAGTTTATTCGGATGATTTTCAACGTGTTCGGTGAGGAGATAAACACCACGATACTCATCATTGATATAGAGTTCGACAAATCGGACATCAAGTGCATAATTGATGACTGAAAAACGACTCGCTAGTTTTTGTGTGATGGCATTACGCATCAACGATTTATCAGCATACTCAGCAAGTAGAACGTAGTTCTTTGCTTCCCTCATACCTAAAAGAGATGTGTTTTTGTCAAAGCGGAGCCGAAACGGCTTTTTTTCATAGACCCACCAGGTTGAATTCCCTCGTCCCCGAAGTCCTGCTTCACCAGTCTCATGTTCAATGACTTTAATCCCATTTTTTACTGTTTCTAATGTGACATGCACACGCTCATACTCTTCTTTTGTGATTGCATCAACAGACACCTCAAGATCAAGATACATCACGTTTTGATTGTATCCCGATTCATAGGACAATAAGGTAATCACTTTTTCAAATGTTTGTGATGATCGACCACGTTTAATGGTCACATAGAGGATATCTTCTTCATCATAAAAAGGGCTAGTATAGGAGAATATATCCTTAAATGTTTGATCTTTCCATGTAAACGTGATGTCATAATCACCTAAATTAGGAAACTCAAGATCATCATTCACATGATCAGGAATCGCTAAAAGAACATCTTCTTCAAGCGCTAAGATATCTTCTGTAAAATCTTTGAATGTATCACATGCTTGAAGTACGAAAAGCATTCCAAACACGATCATCAAGATGACCCATTTTTTCATATTCACCTACAAAAAAGCATAGGATGTCCTATGCTAGTCGAAATACCCAATTAAAAGCTCTGACCATTTCACCATCACCTCAGCGAGCATATGCGCCATAATGAGTGAGAGTAAAAAGTAAGCTGCCTTAATTTCCCAAATTTTAAATTTTTCAAACTTATTTTCAATATGGAGTGCACGAAGAATTCTTAACGCAACAGCAAAGAAGATGATGAGTGACATGAAATAAATCAGTTCATTCATATAATCCCTCCTAGAGTTGACCTGCCTTGCTCTTCATGATGTTTTCCTTTAACTCTTTTTCTAATTTTGAAAAATCGACATTTTCTTTTTTCGTGAGTTCAAGTTTTTCTTTCTTCATCGCATCAAACGCATGTTTCGCTTGCTCGAGTGTTTGTCCAATTTGAGCCTCAAGTGCTAAGATGGATAAGGTGTGATCGCGAAACTCGACGATAGATTGTTCAATCACCAAGAATGTCGTTTGTTGACCACGTTCGAGTTTGACATAACCTTCTTGAATGGAAATCACAATCGGTACATGGTTATCGAGAATCCCGATTTCACCATCTTGGTTTTTGACCACGGCAAAATCAATCTCATCGGTGATCACTTTACCCTGTTGGGTTAAAACCTTGAAGATCATAAGGACTTCGCCTTCTTCACAGCATCATCGATGGTACCCACCATCATGAATGCTTCTTCAGGGAGCTTATCGTGCTTACCATCGATGATTTCTCTAAATCCGCGAATGGTTTCCTTAAGCGGTACAAATGATCCTGGAACGCCCGTAAATTGTTCAGCAACGTGCGTGTTTTGTGATAAGAAGTTTTGGAGTCTTCGTGCACGATGAACGATGAGTTTATCTTCATCGGTGAGTTCATCCATCCCGAGGATTGCAATAATATCAAGAAGTTCATGATACCGTTGAATCATCTTTTGTACGGTACGTGCGACATCATAATGTTCTTTTCCAACGATATGAGGTGCTAAAGCACGTGAGGTTGATGCGAGTGGATCAACAGCGGGATAAATCCCAATTTCAGTGAGTTTACGTGAAAGGTTAGTGGTTGCATCAAGATGTGAGAATACCGTGGATGGTGCAGGGTCTGTGTAGTCATCAGCTGGAACGTAAATGGCTTGAATTGAGGTAATCGAACCGTGTTTGGTTGAGGTAATACGTTCTTGTAAACGACCCATTTCAGTGGCGAGTGTGGGTTGATAACCGACTGCGGATGGCATGCGTCCTAAGAGCGCAGAAACTTCACTACCTGCTTGAATAAAGCGGAAAATGTTATCGATAAATAAGAGAACATCCGTTTTTTCAGTATCTCTAAAATATTCAGCCATGGTTAAGCCTGTTAAACCGACTCTCATTCTCGCGCCAGGTGATTCATTCATCTGACCAAAGACGAGTGCGGTTTTATCGATAACGCCGGATGCTGTCATTTCTTGGAAAAGTTCATAACCTTCTCTTGTACGTTCACCAACACCAGCGAATACTGAAATCCCTTGGCGTTCTTGAGCAACGTTATGAATCAATTCTTGAATCAATACGGTTTTACCTACTCCGGCTCCTCCGAAAAGACCAATCTTCCCACCTTTGATATAGGGTGCAAGTAAATCAATGACTTTAATGCCTGTTTCAAGAAGTTCAACTTCAGCAGAGAGTTCATGAAAGGCAGGAGATGAACGGTGAATGCTCATCTTAGGTGCATCAGTAATCGGTTTTCCATCGTCGATGGGTTCACCAAGCACGTTAAAAATACGTCCTAAAACAGCTTTTCCAACAGGCACTTGAACAGGGCTACCGGTTGCTTCAACGAT
>CALKAH010000399.1 GCA_937983315.1 uncultured Acholeplasmataceae bacterium
ATTCAATAACATCTGCAATTAAAGTAATGGAAAATGATGTTGTGAAGGTTTGATAAGTCACGGTGATGTTATGATTGCCAGAAGTTGATAATTTAAGTAAATCACTTGATGAAATCATGTCAGGTTCTAGATCAATCGTTAAACGATCACCATTTTTATAAGTCAACATGAGCTTAATAGTCTCAACATCAAATTCAGAAACAAACACTTCAGTAGGTATAGATGATTCGTCAATCGCAATCGAAACCACTTCGTTTCCCTTTTTACATCCAAAAAGAATCACCAATAACGATGATAGTATTAAAAAGGTCTTGATTTTAACCGTTAAGCCACGCATATGTCCACCCCTGTGTATATGATTAACTTCATCTTATCATACTATAATGATTTTGTAGTTCTCGTTCTTCGATAATACATAGATAATCACTAATTACTCATTTGTTGGGATGATATGATTATTATCTTGTGTTATCCATCGTTATGTGTTATGATAAGGTGCTTCATCAAAAGATGACATGAAGCAATCAGTGAGAGCAACGCCTATCATCACGATGATAGTTTGAACAAATTCAAGATCTTGTGTAACAAAGAGATGGACATTGATTTCAATAAGCGCTGTTTAGCTAAATGCCAACAACGCTTTTTTTGTTGGAAAAATGAATTCGATAGAACATCAAAGGAGAACACATGTCTTTCAGCCAATTAAACATTATTACCCCCATTTTAAAGGCTATTGAACAGGAAGGTTACACCATACCTTCGCCGATTCAACAGCAAGCCATTCCCATCTTACTTGAAGGAAAAGATGTTTTAGCCAGTGCACAAACAGGAACGGGAAAAACTGCAGCATTCGCCATTCCAATCATTCAAGCATTATATCACCAGGAACAAAGACTTTTGTCAAAGCGTCTGATACAGGCACTTATTTTAGCACCAACACGAGAACTTGCTGAACAGATCAAAGAAAGCTTTCGAAACTATAGCCGTGAGATGAGTATCAAAACCGAAGTGATCTATGGTGGTGTATCGCAGAAGAATCAAGAGGTTGCATTAAAAAAAGGACTTGATGTCCTGATTGCAACCCCAGGAAGATTATTAGATCTCATCAATCAAGGCTTACTTACATTATCACATGTGAAGTATCTTGTCTTAGATGAAGCGGATCGTATGCTTGATATGGGATTCATTCATGATGTTAAAAAGATTGTGAAACTCGTTCCTGACGAAAGACAAACGATGCTCTTTTCAGCAACCCTTCCTAAAGAAATTATGAAGCTTGCGAATGAGTTACTTAAGCATCCAGTACGTATTGAAGTGACACCTCCCGAAGCGATGGTCGATAAGATCAAACAATTGCTTTACTACGTTTCAAAGAAAGATAAGACGCATTTACTGATTGATCTTTTGGTGAACCCTAAGTTAGAATCCGTTTTAGTCTTTACAAGAACCAAACATGGAGCAAATAAGTTTGTCAAAGAACTTTTAAGCTATGGTGTGAAGGCTGATGCGATTCACGGCAATAAATCACAAAATAGAAGACAACAAGCCTTAACAGACTTTAAGGGAAAGAGATTAAGAGTATTGGTTGCAACTGACATTGCAGCCAGAGGGATTGATATTGATGAGTTATCTCATGTGATCAATTATGATTTACCTGAAACACCAGAAACCTATGTACATCGAATGGGTAGAACAGGAAGAGCAGGATTATCAGGAGAAGCTTATTCGTTTTGTAGTCAAGATGAGAAGAGTTTGTTAGTAGCGATTATTAAGCATATCAATATGGATATACCTGTTGTTGAACATAAACTCTTTCAAGAGAAGACGAAGTCTAATCAAGTCGAAAAGCAAAACGTAAAGAGTGTTGAAAGTAAAACAGTAGTAGACAAGAAGAATAGCAATACCAAAACAAAGGCCTTTCGATATGGTTTTGAAGTGAAGAAAAATGATGGCAATAAAAAAAATCATCAAAGAGGTAATACACCATCGAGTGCGAGATTATCAACAAATCAATATCGAATCAAGAGTAATAGCAAGTCCAAATAGAAAAAACATCGATTTTTATATCAAAATGGGGCGTATACGCCCTGTTTTTATTTGTAAATATGGAATACAATTAAAATAAAGAGATTATAACGATGATTTTTCTTTAAAAGAGAGAAAATTGACTGATATCATAACTCAATAAAGAACTTGATGATTTCGACATGAAAAATAAAGATAAAACAAAATGATGCAACAGGGGATGTTTGCACAGTTTATGAGCATGCGGCATTTTGTAGTCGCTTTTTTGTTTGTCATGCTTCAAAAGTATTTTTTCTTCTCGCTTACTAAAGTTCATTAAAGGAAGACCAAGGATATAATCAAAAAAATTCACAAAGTAGGTGATCATATGTCAAGAAACAAAAACAGGTTTGGCTCTGATTTTTCAAGTTACGAGATAAAGCAAGTTTGGAATAAGGCTAATCAAGTACCTGGATACAATCCAAATCAGTATCGAAAAGACATTTGTGGGAATTGGATTCAATTTAGTGCATATGGAGATATCAACTCTCAATATGGATGGGAGATTGATCATATCAAGCCATTATCAAAAAATGGAAGCGATGATCTGAATAATTTGCAACCACTTTTTTGGAAAACAAACAGGGATAAAGCCGATATTTATCCTTGGAATTGTCAAATGATCTGAAAGTCATTTTGATTATAGCCTTGGTTCTATGTCTGAGTAGTACGATAAACACTAATCGTATTGATAATAAGAATTATTGAAATAATAATGTCGACTAAAACTCAATATTTGAACCATGTCCCGCTAATCCATCTCTCACAAAACGCACCGACGCCACGTTCCGCTGCGTCCAAACACTCCTCAACCATAGCCCCTCTAAGCGCTAAACGAACTCTCTTTCGCGCTCTCACCAACATCCCAATAATAACCCTCACA
>CALKAH010000400.1 GCA_937983315.1 uncultured Acholeplasmataceae bacterium
ACCACCGAGATCTACACTCTTTCCCTACACGACGCTCTTCCGATCTTCTCGTCTACTTAATCCCTCACAGGGAGAAGTCTTTTTGGATGGCATCGATATGAGCACCATGAAATCAAAAGATATCGCAAGACACCTTGCGATATTAAAACAAACCAATCAATTGAATATCCGTATCACGATTCGTGATTTAGTCAGTTTTGGACGCTTTCCTCATTCGAAAGGAAGGCTAACGAAAGAAGATTATCTCAAAATCGATGAAGCTCTTGTATATATGAATATAAAAGATATCGAAGGTAAATATCTCGATGAATTATCAGGGGGACAACGGCAACGCGCGTATATCGCGATGATCTTAGCACAAGACACGAAGTATATTTTTTTAGATGAACCGTTGAATAATTTGGATATGCGTTATGCTGTTGAAATGATGACAATCTTACAAAAGATGGTTAAAGATCTTGGAAAAACAATTGTGGTTGTCATGCATGATATCAATTTTGCAGCAGCATTTTCTGATCATATTATCGCGATGAAAGATGGAAAAATTGTTGAAGAAGGTTCGATCGATTACATGATGGATAAGAAGATTCTTGATCATATTTTTGATCACGATTTCTGCATTGCAGGCGTCAATGGAAGAAAGGTTTGTATTTACTATAATCATCAACAAGCGGCTGAGTTAGCCGAAAGAAAGGAAGAAGTGTTGTAGATGAAAAAATGATTTCTGTATTAGCTTTTGTGATGTTACTTGGTGTCCTTGTAGCTTGTGCACAAGAAAACACACCGACAAATTTATATGAGCGTGAAGATGTCACACTCACATTTTCAGTGACTTCAGGTGCTCAAACCAATGAAGCACAAACGGGTTGGACGGGTGGTTCACGCGTTGAAGTCACGAAGACATTTAAAACTAATCCTGGTGTTGTTGCGATATTCGCCTATGATGCACTGGATATCTTAGATACAGTAGGGATTGATCAGACATCGATTGTTGAACTTGGTGTTCCCAAAAATAACTTACCGATCTATCTCAATCACTATAAAACAGATGATACTAAAAATGTAGGAACACTTTTTATTCCTGATTGGGATGCACTTGATTTATTCATGCCAGATTTAATCATCATCGGAGGACGATCTGCAGGCTCTTATGATCGCTTAATCGAAGATTATCCGTATGCTGATATTTTGGATGTCTCATTTGTGATGGGTGAATATCAAGAGGGCATGATCAGAAATGCTAACAATCTTGCAAAGATTTTTCCAACAGTGGCCGATGCGATTGAAGCTGAACTAGATGCAATCCTAGAAGAAATGGAAACCATTAAACTATCCGCACAAGCTCATGAAGCACTCTTTATCATGGTCAATGGTGAAGCTTTGTCATTCTATGGTCCACATGGACGTTTCGCTGCACTGTATGATGAATTTGGATTTATTCCTGCAGATCCACGTGCTGAAGAAGGTGGCTCACATGGCAATGTGATTGGTTATGAATATGTTGCATCGGTCAATCCTGAAATATTGCTCTTATTGGATCGCGGTGTAGCTACTGGTGGATCATCCTCGATTGATGCGGTTGTGAATAACCAACTCATCCAAAATACCCAAGCTGGACAACACAATCATATCTTTACGCTTGATCCCATCGCATGGTATATCAGTACCGGTGGATTCCAATCAACACGTCAAATGATTGCTGATTTGACAGCTGTTCTCGACGGTTTATCATCATGAGCCCCTTTGGGGGCTTTTGTTTCACATAATCATAAGATGAATTGACAAAATTACATTTTTTTGTTATCATTAATTGAGTTTTTAGGAGGTTTAAGATGAACTGGGCTGACATTCTTATTGTTATTGTTACAATCTTATTGATTGGTGCTGTTTTACTTCAACAATCCCAAGATGATATTAAAGACGCATTTAGTGGTGAAAAATCCGAACTTTTTAAGAATAGAAAATCAAGAGGACTTGAATTATTCTTAGTTCGTGCATCCGCTGTGTTGTCACTCTTACTCATCGGATTAGTGATTGTTTCCAACCTATTGCACTAAGCGATTGAACTGAAAACAAAGTGTTTCCGAGGGAAGCACTTTTTTCATCATAAAGGAGTCTTATGCAACGCTATTTTGTTTCTGAATGGTCAAATGAAATCAAAGGACCTGATGCACATCATATCAAACATGTCATGCGTATGAAAACAGATGATGAAATCATTATCTGTTATGAAGGGCATTGTTTTTTATCGACGTTAACGATCGACCAAGACCACGTATACTATGAAAAAAAGCATGAACTTGATCATCAAGCAACACCGCATATTACACTCATTCAAGGATTACCTAAACACCCCAAAGGTGAAACTGTCGTCAAATATGCAACGCTCTTTGGAGCATCGATGATTCTTTTTGTTCCGATGTCAAGAAGTATCGCAAAACCGGATAATGAAGCCAATAAACATCGTCGTATGGCACTGATTGCAAAAGAAGCCAGTGAACTTTCTCATCGTTTTGATGTCCCAAAAATCGCATTTGAATTATCCTTAAAACAGATCCAATGGGCAACCTTCACTCAGATTATACTCGCTGATGAAAATGAAAAAACAGTTGAACTTGATCAAGCTATACCTCATGTTGATTCAACCGATAAAATCGCACTCATCATCGGACCCGAAGGTGGTATTACCGATCAAGAAAGAAGCTATCTACAATCCATTGGTGCGAAAGCTGTATCCCTAGGTCCACGCATTTTACCTACAGAATTGGCATCCCTTTATGCACTCACTTATCTCAGTTTAAAAAACACCAAAACATTTTGACAAATACCAAAAAATGCTATATAATGATTAAGGCTAATGAAACTCAGCGTGGAAGGAGGGCAGACTATGCCTAAAACAATCGTTCGCGAAAAAGAATCAATCGAAGATGCTTTACGTCGCTTTAAACGTGATGTTTCTAAGTCAGGAACTCTCCAAGAAGCACGCAGACGTGAGTTCTACTTAAAACCCTCGGTAGAACGTAAAGAACGTCAACGCGCAGCACGCTCTAAGAAGAAGTAAAGTACAAAATCGCACCCTAGGGTGCGTTTTTATATCGGTTTAACACGAAAAAAGGACATTCAGTGCTTTTTTCTTTTTCTGGCTATGGTATAATGTAAACACGGTAAGGAGCGGATTTAATGAAATTAAATCAACAAATTCATCACGCCGAAGCAATCGCCAGACTCGTCGGTGTCCAAGATCGTAACCTTTTGGTTTTCAAGCAATATTTAGGAATCCTCGTTTCCATCAATGGTTCTGAAATCATTACTGATGCGAAAGCTGAACAGATTCCTCTCTTGGAAGCTATTTTTTCTGTCTTGATTGAGCTTGCTGAACATCAAGTTCAACTCTCAGAACGTGATATTATGTACATCATCAAGTTAGCAGAAAAAGATGAACTTGAAGGTGTATTTGATTTATATAAGAACAGGAAACGTATCTTGATTAATGATCAAGGACGCTCCATTTATCCAAAGACCTTTAATCAAAAAACATACGTGGATGCGATTCAAACCTATGACCTCGTATTCGGGGTTGGGCCTGCTGGTACAGGGAAAACATACTTAGCGGTTGCACAAGCTGTGAGTGATCTCAAAAACAATAAAGTCAAAAAACTCATCTTAACAAGACCCGTTGTTGAAGCTGGTGAAAATCTAGGTTTTTTACCCGGTGATCTCAAAGATAAAGTTGATCCATATTTAGTCCCCCTCTATGATGCACTTTATGAGATGTTGGGATCACAAACAACACTTTCCTTAATGGAAAAAGGCGTTATTGAAATCGCTCCTCTTGCATATATGAGAGGTCGCACTTTAGAAAATGCGTTTGTCATCTTAGACGAAGCACAAAATACAACCAAAGTACAAATGAAGATGTTTTTAACACGTTTAGGATTTGCATCCAAAATGGTGATCACAGGGGATCCATCTCAATCCGATTTACCCAAAGGTGTACCCTCTGGTCTGAATCAAGCCTTGCAACTCTTTGATCACATGGATGATCTTAAGATCGTCACATTTGACAAACTTGATGTCGTTAGACACCCGCTCGTTCAACGTATACTTGAAAGGTATGAGGAACATGAAAGTTAATCTTTTCAATCAAACAGAACATTCATTTGATGACATCAAGACATTGATGAAACGCATCTTTAAACACGTGAAAGAAAAACAGACCATGCAAATCATTTTTGTCACACAAGATGAAATCAAACGGCTCAATCAAACCTATCGACATATCGATAAACCAACCGATGTCTTAAGTTTTGTCAATGATGATCCGATGGATAAATCGTTAGGTGATATCTTCATCTCTGTCGATCAAGCAACCATGCAAGCCCAGGACTTTGGTCATTCACTTGATCGTGAACTTGGATTTCTTGCTGTTCACGGATATCTTCATCTAAAAGGGTATGATCATCATACACCAGATGAAGAAAAAATCATGATTGAAAAACAAGAAGAGATTTTAAAGAAAGCGAAGTTAGAAAGGAATTAAACGATGAAACCACAACTCCAACAAGCACGTCTTGCACGTGAAAAAGCATATACACCCTACTCAAAGTTTAAAGTAGGTGCAGCCATCGAACTGAAAGATGGAACGATCATTCATGGTGCAAATATTGAAAATGCATCCTTTGGTTTAACGTGTTGTGCAGAAAGAAATGCACTTTTTTCACTGATTAGCCAAGGCTACAAGAAAGAAGATATCGTCTCCATCACTGTGATTGCAAACGATCATGGACCAGTGTCTCCATGTGGAGCATGTCGTCAAGTGATGCACGAACTCATGCCACGAAACACCAAAGTCTATTTAGCAAACACCAAAGGCGACATCAAAGAAACGACCAACGATGAACTCCTCCCTTATGCCTTTGTGCTGGATGAAAAACCCCATGAGTAACGAACATCGATCAGGGTTTGTTGCGATTGTTGGACGCCCCAATGTAGGGAAATCAACCCTCATCAACCAACTTATCGGTGAAAAAATCGCCATCATGAGTCCGAAACCTCAGACTACTCGTCACCGAATCATGGGTGTTTTAACAAAGCCCAATTATCAAATCGTCTTTGTGGATACACCAGGACTTCATAAAGGAAAAGACTTGCTTAATAAAACCATTGATAAGATTGCTGTTGCCGCAATCTCCGATGTGGATGTCGTGCTCTATGTCGTTGATCGAAAAAAAGATTTGGCATCAGAGTATATCGTGTCTTATTTTAAACAAGCTAAAGTTCCCGTCTTCTTAGTGATTAATAAGATTGATTTACTTGCGAATAAATCGGAGATTGATGAGATTATTCTATCTTACATGGATAGTTATCCTTTTGTCGGTGTGATCCCACTTTCCGCTAAGGAAGGCACGTATGTCGATAAGATTGAAGAACTCGTTGTACCGATGCTTGAACAAGGACCCCGTTTCTTTCCTGAGGATATGAAAAGCGATCAGACCGAAGAGAAACTGATGAGTGAACTGATCCGTGAGAAAATTCTTTACCACACGGAACAAGAAGTTCCACATGCAGTGGCAGTGGTGATCGAATCCCTGAAAGAAAACGACGAAATGAATACGATTGATGTCTCAGCACTCATCATCGTCGAACGACCAACCCAAAAACAGATTCTTATCGGTAAGGGTGGCGAAAAGATGAAAAAAATCGGTATGGAAGCACGCAAAGAAATCAATATACTTCTCAATACTAAGATTCATCTCTCATTATGGGTCAAAGTTAAAAAAGATTGGCGTAATCGTGCACAAGATATCAAGTCATTTGGATTATCTGAGGATCTCTAATGGAAGGCATCATTTACAAGGTACAACCTTACCAAGAACACGGAAGGTTACTGTTCACCTATACCCCACAAGGGAAGGTAACACTCCTTGCACAAGGTTCTCAAAAACTCAATCAAGCAAGTCGCATTTTAGCCCAATACTTAACAAAAATCACCTTTAAAGAAGGAAACAAGTCGTTTTTAAAACTTCAAGAAGGTGTGATTATCGATGATTTTGCAGCGATTAAATCAGATTTCAGCCATACAAAGTCAGCTGCACTCATGCTTGAGATCATCGATCACCTCGTCGTTGACAATGCCGATCATGAGCGTATCTTTCATGAACTGGATCTTGCACTCCATGGGCATGATATCGAACTTTGTTCACTATCCTTTACGATCAAAATGACTGATATTTTAGGATATGGACTTGATCTCACGCCTGATGGACGACCACTCAAAGGTTTATCGATCACACAAGGACGACTCATCTATCACGATGAGGTAGATCCTATTGATATTTCATTATCCGATGCAGTAGGGATTCTTAAATTGATGAGAATGCCTTATGCGTTACTGACTGAAGATCTCAAGATATATCTTGATGCAGCGAAAAACTTTATTTCAAAATACTATGACTATCATTTACAAACAACACTAAAAAATCTACAATAGACATTAAAGGATGTGCTCACATGGTTACCCTCGATCAGATTGTACAATATGCCAAGACAACAGGTTATATCTTCCAAGGTAGTGAACTCTATGGTGGCTTAGCCAACACATGGGATTATGGTCCCCTTGGAAGTTTACTGAAAAAGAATATTAAAGAAGCATGGATAAAAAAATTCCAACGCGAAAACCCTTATAACGTGCTTTTGGATAGCTCGATTTTAATGAACTCTGAAGTCTGGAAAGCTTCAGGACATGTCGGTGGATTTTCTGATCCATTGACTGAATGTAAGAGTTGTAATAACCGTTTTCGTGCGGACAAACTGATTGAAGATCACGATAAAAACGTTCATCCCGATGGATGGAAGACCGATCAGATGTATCAGTACTTAGTTGAACACAAAGTGACATGCCCTAATTGTGGTAAGTCAGACTGGCTGCCTATTCGTGCATTTAACATGATGTTTCAAACCTATCAAGGCGTAGTCTTAGAACAGGCTAATCAAATTTATCTGCGTCCTGAAACCGCGCAAGGTATCTTTGTTCAATTCAAAAATATCCAACGTACAACACGAAGAAAAATCCCTTTTGGAGTATGTCAAGTTGGTAAATCATTTCGCAATGAGATTACACCAGGAAACTTCATCTTTAGAACACGTGAGTTTGAACAGATGGAACTCGAATTCTTCTGTAAACCAGGAACAGAACTTGAGTGGTTTAAATACTGGAAAGCGTTCTGCATGGATTGGTTAGTTAGCTTAGGTTTAAATAAGGAATCGTTAGCCTTTGATGATCATAAACCAGAAGCACTTTCCCATTATTCAAATGCGACCACCGACATTCGTTATCAATTCCCATGGGGATTTGATGAACTGTGGGGGATTGCATCGCGGACTGACTACGATTTAAAAGCCCATCAAAATCATTCAGGTGAGAACTTAACGTATCTCGATCCTGATAATAATGAGCGCTATCTTCCTTATGTCATTGAACCATCTGTAGGTGTTGAGCGTTTAGTCTTAGCCTTCTTAACTAATGGTTATGATGAAGAAACACTTGAATCAGGTGACATTCGTCAAGTCTTGCACATTCATCCTGCACTTGCTCCTTATAAAGCCGCTGTGCTTCCACTGATGAAGAAAGAACATAGTGAAAAAGCATTT
The DNA here is from genome assembly GCA_937983315.1 of uncultured Acholeplasmataceae bacterium. Lineage (GTDB taxonomy): Bacteria > Bacillota_I > Bacilli_A > Acholeplasmatales > Acholeplasmataceae > Peloplasma. The sequence continues at coordinate 7,651 of CALKAH010000400.1, forward strand.
GAAGTCTATCAAGAACTTGCAAAGTATTTTGATGTGACCTATGACGAGACACAAAACATTGGTAAACGTTATCGCAGACAAGATGCAATCGGAACCTATCTTTGCATCACCATTGACCACGACACCATGCAAGATGGCACAGTGACCGTGAGAAATCGTGATACAATGGCACAAGTTCGAGTTGCCATTAACGATTTAAGAGGTTATATTGAAAAAGAGATCGCCTTTTAAAAGAAAGGAAGGGCAGACATGGATGATAAACTCATTGAACTGATAAATGAGAAAACACCCATCGTTGATTTAGTCAGCGAATACGTTTCGTTGCAAAAAAAGGGTAAAAACTTTGCTGGTCTCTGCCCATTCCATCAGGAAAAAACGCCAAGTTTTTTCGTTTCACCAGAAAAAAACTTTTGTAAATGCTACGGATGTGGTGAAGGTGGAACACCCATCAATTTCTTAAGAAAGATTAAAAATATCTCGTTTGAAGAAGCTGCACTTGAACTTGCTGATCGAGCAGGGATTGAAGTTAAAGACCGAAAAGTAAAAAAAGAACTCTACGAAAAAGAATATGCCCTCATGCAAGAGGTTGCTAATTTCTATGAGTTCAACTTGACCCATAGTGAAAAGGGTAGTGAAGCTATTCGATATCTTTACAATCGCCAGATGTCTGATGAAGCCATCAAACACTTTAGATTGGGGTATGCCCCTAGCTTTGGAAGCTCTGTCTATCAACTTTTAAAAAATAAAGGTTACCAAGTGTCTGACATGATTAAACTGGGTGTCGTTAAACAAAACGACCAAGGTGAGTATTATGACCTCTTTGCTGATCGCATCATGTTTCCAATCACCGATCCTAAAGGACATGTCGTTGGATTTTCAGGAAGAACAATGAATAAAGATGAGACTGTCAAATACATGAACTCTCCTGAAACACTCATCTTTAAAAAAGGACGATTGCTTTATCATTTATATGAAGCCCTTCAAGATATCAGAAAAGAGAAACAAGTGGTTCTCTATGAAGGTTTCTTCGATGTCATTTCATCGTATGGAGCAGGGATTAGGCATGGGATAGCAACCATGGGGACATCACTCACGAAAGAGCAGGCTCGATTAATCAAAAGCGTATCGCCATCTGTTTTGATCGCTTACGATGGTGACCAAGCAGGACTTAGTGCTGCTGATCATGCCATTCCCATCATGGATCAAGAAGGTCTTAAAGTAGAAGTCTTAACGATTCCTGAAAAAATGGATCCTGATGATTTTATTACATCCTATGGACCAGAAGCTTATGAAAAGCTATTTGGTGAATATACCGAAGACAGTTTTCAATTTCGGTATCGCTATTATCGCATGGGCAAAAATTTAACCAATGCGAACGATTTAAAAAGTTACATTCAACAGGTTCGAAACATGGTTCAATCTGTTGATCCATCGATCCGTGCATTCTATTACAATAGATTAGCAACAGAATTCCAAATTCCTATCGAAGAACTTGGCATTAAGCCACTACCTAAAAAGATTGAACCTATCAAGATTCCTGCCAAAGAAAGACCGAAAACAACCAATAAGTATGAGATGGCAGAACGTTATCTCATCATGGCCATGATGCAAGATCGTGCATGGAGCGAACTCATCATGAGTAAACTGAGATCCAATGATTTTGCAGACCCCATCTTAGCATCGATACGGATTCAAATCGAGCACCTTTATGAAGATCATGAAAAGCTTACACCTGAAGAGATTTTATCAAGTTTAACGAGTGATCAACGTGAGGTGATGGAAAAGAGTATCTTAAAGGATGCTATTTGGAAAAAAGGGAAACCTGTGGAAGAAAAAGATGTATTAGAAGATATAGAAACACTTTATGAAGCTAGCGATAAACGACGTTTAGATGAACTCAATCAACGGCTTCAACAAGAGTATGACCCCGTGCTCGCGAAAGAACGCGATGCACTCAAGATAAGATTAGTTGATAAAACCAAGGAGGATTAACATGGACCGTGAGAAGATCATTGCCCAATTGATCAAAAAAGCTGGAAAAGACAAATTCTTGAATCAAGATGATGTAATCCAGTATGCTGATCCCAATAGTGAAGACTATTATGAAATTGAAAAGGCGCTATTAAACGAGGATATCGATATCATTGCACTCGATGAAGTTGAAGAGGAAGAAGAGGAAGAAATCAAGAGCGAAGAACTTGAAATCGAAGAAGATGATGAACCTGATTTTGATCTTGAAGATGTAGAACCGGATGATCTCTCTTTATCAGGTCTCGAAGTTGAAGAGGAAGAACTCATCAACATCGAGTCGATCGCATCCACCATTAAAATCGATGATCCTGTTCGGATGTATTTAAAAGAAATCGGCCAAATCCCCCTTCTCAATCAAGAAGATGAAAAGAAATATGCGGTTGCCGTATCGTATGGACGTTATGCGAAAGAACAGCTCGATGAAGTCGAATCAGGTAGCCTTTCTTTACCCGATAAAGATGTTGAAGAACTCAAGCGAGCAGTAGATAAAGCTCAACATGCTAAAAACAAGCTTGTAGAAGCGAACTATCGTTTAGTTGTCTCGATTGCAAAGCGTTATGTTGGTCGTGGTCTTCTTTTCTTAGATCTTATCCAAGAAGGTAACATGGGACTCATGCGTGCTGTTGATAAGTTTGATTACGAAAAAGGATTTAAGTTCTCCACCTATGCAACATGGTGGATTCGTCAAGCGATTACGCGTGCCGTTGCTGACCAAGCGCGGACGATTCGTATTCCGGTTCACATGGTTGAAACGATCAATAAAATGATTCGTATTCAGCGTCAACTTATTCAAGATTTAGGAAGAGAACCATCTTTAGAAGAAATAGCAACCAAGATGGGGATTACACCAGAAAAGGTTCAAAACATTCAACGTATTGCCAAAGAACCTATCTCATTAGAAGCTCATGTCGGTGAAGAAGAAGACTCATCATTGGGTGACTTTATCAGTGATCCGAATGCACTCACCCCTCATGAATATATGCTTCAAGAAATGGTCAAGCAAACCTTAGATGAAGTCTTGGAAACCTTAACTGATCGTGAAGAAAAAGTATTACGTTTGCGTTATGGTCTATTCGATGGTAAAAACCATACCCTCGAAGAAGTGGGACGTGAATTTGGCGTTACCCGTGAACGTATCCGTCAAATCGAAGCGAAAGCACTCCGTAAACTGAGAAGCCCATCTCGTCAAAATAAACTTCGCGAATTCTATTATGGTAAGAAATAAAAGGCTTACGTTTCTCGCATCACTCATCAAGGACTATCCGGTTGTCTGTGATATCGGTAGTGATCACGGATATGTCTTGGAAATGGCCTTTAAAACAGGAACAATCCAAAAAGGGATTGCTACTGATGTGCGAGACATGCCCTTACAATCAGCCATGAAAACATTAGAGAACTATCCGGTAAGAGCCATCTTGTCGGATGGTTTTTTGGCTATTGATGAGCCCTTTGATGCTGCAGTTGTCGCGGGTATGGGTGCACACTTGATTGCTGAGATCATGGAACATGCACCGCATCATAAGGCCATATACGTCTTACAAGCCAATGACAAAATCGCCTATTTAAGAGATCGATTAATCACACTCGGTTTTCAGATCATCGATGAGCATGTTATTCATGATCAGATCGGAAGAGCGTCGTGTAGGGAAAGAGTGTAGATCTCGGTGG
>CALKAH010000401.1 GCA_937983315.1 uncultured Acholeplasmataceae bacterium
AGATCGTATTCGGTGACTGGAGTTCAGACGTGTGCTCTTCCGATCTACCAATGATATTGATAATTATGTTGCGTGTATTACAGCAAAATATCTCTTTCATGCAAAACGGGTTGTCTGCGTTGTTCGTAATCCCAAACGAGTCTCTGTGTTTAAAAAACTAGGCATTGATTCCGTGATTAGTTCAACATACTTGTTGGGAGAAAGCATTAAGAATGAGTCCGTTCTTGAGGATATTATTCGAACGATAACTATTGAAAATGAACGCATTCTCATTATGGAAATGACACTAGAAGAGTCATCCAGTCTAGCTCATTGTCGTGTCAAAGATGCTCATATTCCACCTTATATCACTATAGGATGTATTTATCGTGATCCTGAAGTAATTATTGTCAACGGTGATACAACATTGCTTCCTCACGATCGACTAATCATATTATCGACACCCTCTTATCAACAAGAAGTCATCACTTTCATTCAAAAGAAGGATAACAATCATGCGGCAAACCATTAAAGGTTATCCGATGCTCATTGGATATTTGGGATATTTTATGATGATGATGGGATTGATTCTACTTCTCCCATTAATCATCATGATTTTTTATCCCGAAGAACAATCTTTTGCATATGCATGGATTATACCAGGAGTATTGTGTCTTGTAATTGGTTATTTACTAACCCTTATTCTTAAGGGACGTGAACCCTTAAAACTTGAACGTCATCAAGATGCTATTTTACTTTTGCTCATATGGATAATCGCGATTTTTGTTTCCGCATTCCCAATTTATCTTCTTGGTGGTTACACATTTACACAAAGTATTTTTGAAGCAACTAGTGGATATTCAACTACAGGATTAAGCATTGTTGATGTTGCATCTGCATCAAAAACACTACTGTTTTACCGAAGCTTGATGCAGTTTTTTGGAGGTGTAGGCTTAGTCCTGGTGTTAACATCTACTTTATCTGATCGTTATGGTATAAGACTATATACAGCAGAAGGACATAACGATAAAGTTCTACCTAATCTGGCAAAATCAGCTCGGCTTATATTATCACTTTATACAATTTATATCGTCATAGGAACAATGGGTTACGTCATGTTTGGAATGTCGTGGTTTGATGCTATAAATCATTCTACTGGAAGTTTATCAACAGGGGGATTTTCGACTCAAGTAGAATCTATTGGTCACTATCAAAGTGCACCAATCGAATGGATAACCATCATTTTAATGCTTCTTGGTAGTACCAACTTTATCGTTCATCTATGGTTACTCAAAGGCAAACTTCGTATGGGTATCCATCACATTGAAGTACAATTGTTTCTGGTATTGACTCCAATTGTGATCATTGTGATGTGGTATGCACTTTCGGTAGCATCATATCCACATGCTTTAAGGATTGCTATTTTTCAATATGTTTCTGCGATCACGACAACAGGATTTCAAACGATTCCGACTTTCCAATCTTTGCCACCACTTTTTATTTTTAGTGTTATAATGATGATGATTATCGGTGGTCAAGCTGGTTCCACATCAGGAGGAATTAAGCAGTTTCGCATTGGGTTGATGCTCAAAGGAATGTATTGGAGTATACGTGATCGCATTTCACATCAACGAACAATACATGCGCATGATATCTATAAATTTGGTAAACGACTCCAAGTACAAGATAATGATCTTCATGCAACCCATGCATTCATCATGTTATATCTTATGGTCCTTGTGATCGGAACACTTATTTTTACATCTTATGGATATACACTTGAAGAAAGTATATTTGAGTTCTCATCATCGTTGGGTACTGTTGGTTTGTCGATTGGTATAATTGGACCACAAACACCTTCTCCATTATTATGGACATCGATATTGGGTATGATTTTAGGACGTTTGGAGTTTTATGTGGTCATCATTGCATGTTCTACTTTATTTATTAAGTCTTTTAAAAAGAAGGTCTTATGATGAAAAAGAAGGTCATCAAACATATCCTTTTCATGAGTCTTATTGTTTTAGTCTCAACACTACTTGCATTTGGCTTTGAACAATTAGGTCTACGTCGTGAAAATATTCTTTTAATCTATGTCGCTTCAATCATGATTATTACCATTCAAACCAAAAGTTTAGTGAATGGTTTGATCACGACCTTCATTCTTGTGTTTATCTTTAATTTCTTTTTTACGGAACCCAAGTACACAATTATCATTAATGATGTCAACTATATTATTACATTGTTTATTTTTGTTGTCGTTCTTATCATAACAGGTGCGCAAACAACGAATTTACAGCATCAAATCCACTACGCTACAAGTAATGCAAAAAAGATTGAGTCACTTTATATGTTAGCTTCTCAACTGTTACATGTCATATCTGAACACGAGGTGATTGAACAGACTTTATCTCACATGCGTACTGACATCAATCGTCAATTATGCTTTGTCAAAAGTGATGGAGAACGTATCGGTGATTTGTTTGTTGAAGATCATCAATTACCACTGATCAAACGATTAATTAAAGATCGCATTTCTGGTGGAGCATTTGAAATGGTTCATCGTGAATTGGGATTTAAAGTGCTCATTGTGCAATCTATAAATCACATCTATGGTGCACTATGCATCGATTGTATTCAAGGCGATATTTTAGTAAGTGATCGTGATTTCATACAAACCGTGTTGTTGATGATGACAAGTGTACTCGAGCGAGAATATGGTATTCATGTCGAACAGGTATCGAAAATTGCGATTGAAAAGGAACGTTTTAAGACAACTCTTCTTCGTAGTATTTCTCACGATTTAAGAACACCATTGACTACATTGCAAACAGGTCTTAGTCTACTTGATGAAAGCTACTCCATGCTAGATGATATAACAAAAAAAGAGATGGTCAATGAACTATATAACGAAACCGGACGGCTATCTGAATTTGTTGAAAATATTCTGTACATGACGCGATTAAGTGCCCAGAATAATGTGTTGAACCTTCAAAAAGAACTTGTAGAGGATCTCTTGGGTGCAGTTAAGGAACGTGTAGTGAATCGCTTGGGAGATCACGTTTTAGAGATTATTGATAGTGGTAGCATGATGATTACTGTTGATGGCCAATTGATCATTCAGGTATTAACTAACTTAGTTGATAACGCTATTAAGCATACCCATCCACAATCATCAATTTCTGTTTTATTTCAGATGAAGTCTACTCATTATATTTTCGAAGTCGTAGATAATGGTGGTGGTATACCCGAAGCACATTTGGATCATATATTTGAGGATTTCAAAACGTTTAGTAGACAGTCTGGTGATTCAAAACGTGGTGTAGGCTTTGGATTATTCATTTGTCAATCGATTGTACAAGCACATGGTGGATGGATCAAAGCATATAACAATAAACTTGGGGGTGCGACATTCCATCTTGAAATACCAAAACCTGGAGGTGACATCAATCATGAGCAAACAGAAAATCCTTCTGATTGAAGACGATCCTATCATTCAACGTTTTTTAACGCTAGCATTAAAAACTCATCAATATGATGTGATCAATGCTTTTGAAGGCAGTATTGGTCTATCGATGTTAATCAATCAACATGTTGATTTAATCTTACTTGATTTAGGATTACCTGATATCGATGGGATGCAGGTATTAAAAGAGATACGAGCTGTATCTCAAATACCTATTATCATCATCTCAGCACGAGGCCGTGAGGAAGATAAGGTTGTTGCTCTCGATGAAGGTGCTAATGATTATGTAACAAAACCATTTAATATCAATGAAGTATTAGCTAGAATTCGTGTTGCGTTGCGATTCCAAAATGTCGAAGATGAACCCACATTTACGTATAAACAGCTCTTTGTAGATTTTGAAAAAAGAATGGTTAAAATGGGGATTCAAGATATCCATTTAACACCGATCGAGTTCAAATTACTGGAACTATTAATTAAGAATCAGGGTAAAGTGTTAACTCACTCATTCATCCAGAAGCATGTATGGGGATATGAAACCGTTGATGATTATCAATCCTTACGTGTATTTATGGCATCAATAAGAAAAAAATTAGCGATCGATCCCGAACGCACTTCTTACATTATGACTGAAGTTGGTGTAGGCTATCGATTACGAGATGATACTTAAAAAATGAGCACGAAACCTAAATTTCGTGCTTTTGTTTATGATATCCCCTGTTTCGCGTAGTCGCCCAATTTATAACCAAATCCCCACATCGTCATCACGATCTTCGGATTGGATGGGTCATCTTCAATTTTTTCTCTTAAACGTCTGATATGGACATTGATGACATTATCATTATAATAATATTCTTCACCCCAAACCGTACGATACATTTGTTGTTTGGAGAATGTCTGATCGGGATGTGTGAGGAGTAATTTCAGTATTTCGAATTCTTTTAATGTCAAATCAACTAACTTACCGGCTTTTTTCACTTCAAAATTAGCAAGATTGACATCAAGATCTCCGATTTCAATCTTCTGCTTGACCTCTTTATCCATCTGCTTATGAGCACGTCTTAAGACAGCTTTGACGCGTGCAATCAGTTCAAGCATCGAAAAAGGTTTTGCGAGATAGTCATCGGCACCCAATCCAAGATTGATGGCTTTTTCAACATCGGTGTCTTTCGTCGAGATAATGATGACAGGAACATCACCTTTTGAACGAATATGCTTGAGCACATTTTCGCCACTGATCTTCGGTAACATCAAGTCTAGAAGGACAGCATCATAGGTGATCATATCAAATTGTTTAATCGCTTCATCCCCATCAAAGACAGCCTTAACTTCAAACATTTCTTCTTTTAACTTGGATTCAATGCTTCTGCTGATCAATACATTGTCTTCAACAATTAAGATTTTTTGAGCCATAGAATTACCTCGCTTTGTATGAAAGTCGCGTGCTATTCTTAATAAACAGGATGGTTCTTACAATTTCATTATATCATGCCAATCTTAAATGTATACATAAAAAAACGCCTTGACTGCACGGGGGGGATGGCAATCAAGGCTACCGAGTCACATGGAAACGACACCCTTTTCCAAAAGGGAATAGTGCGTCTTCGGTGTTTCAACGTCTCTCGATATTTCCATTATAACGTATGTGCGAAAGAAATTGAAAGAAATATGTCATTTTTTACACAAAAAGAAAACGAGTGAAATCACTCGTTTGAAAAATGCTTTCGTTTCTTACATGAATCTCTGACGATGATCTCTGTATCTACAATAATGGGATCAATCGTTCGCACTTTACCATCCATCATACCGAGCAAAGTGTCACAGGCATACTGTCCAAAAGCTTCATAATTTTGACGGACGGTTGTTAGTTTAGGTGTAACGATTTCACAAACATGAAGATCATCAAAACCAATCACGGATACATCATCAGGGACAGAAAAACCGTGTGTATTCAAGTAATTAATCGCACCAATGGCCATGAGATCAGAGACCGAACATACCGCTTCAGGTAGTCCATGCATCTCAAAGATCATTTTCATGGTTTGGTGGCCTTCTTCATAACTATACGATTCATTCGATTTATCAGGTAAGTAAAGAGGCTCAAGGCCTTTTTCATGCATGAAGTCAAGATAGGCACGTAGACGTTCACGACCGATAAAGTTGGTATACGATCCATTGATAAATGCAATCCGTTTATGACCGAGTTCATACAGGTACTTGCAGCTTCGTTTGATTGAATGATAGGAATCGGAAAAAATAGAGTTAGGTCCTTTTTCATGGGGGTCGAGTGTGAGGACAGCTAATTGACTTTGATAGAGTTTACGGATAGCTTCTTGATTGTCACCACCTGAAACAACGAGTACAGCATCGACATTTTTTGAGTTGCAATGCTTTAAATAATCGAGTCCCGATTCCGTATTATGAGATAACAACAAAATATCGTATCCTCGTGACTCAACGACCTTACGAAAGGCTTCCAAAACGCCTGAGAAGAACAGGTTTTTCAACCCGTATTCGACTTCGTAAACGACACCGATGGTGTTGGATCGTTTACGCACTAAACTTTGCGCGGTTGCATTAGGCATATAGCCAAGTTCTTCGGCGATAGCTGTCACACGTTTACGTGTTTGTTCACTGATTTCTGTATAACCATTCAGTGCTTTTGATACGGTAGAGATCGATACTTTCGAGAGTTTCGCAATTTCATCAATGGTGACCATGAATCCTCACTTCCAATCCAAAGATATTGTATCAAAATGGGATGAAAATTGTATTCATTCCATGAAAATTCACGAATGATATCACGAAAAACATGTTTTTTTCGTTTGTTTCGCGCGAAAATATTGCAGATGTGCTCGTTTCATTCGAATATTGTGCAATGATGAGCTCGATTATTCATTCGTTTTTCGTTCGTTTCGTTGAATTCAAAACAATGATCAACTTAAGCGTCTGGATAGGTTAATCCAAATCCATAGGGGAATAAATAATCGTCTGGATCATAGTTAGGATCAAGCATCGTATGGGTCACTTGGGCGAGGACTTTGGGATAAGTATACGGTAATTGACCTTTAAAATTGTAATCGCCATACATCACATCGGTGATACCTAATCCTTCTGTACCGGGTAAGAATGCCATGATGAATCCATCGACAACTTCCATATAATCAGTCATCAATAAGGGCTTACCTGAAATCATGATGGCGATAACTGGAATATCAACATCACTTAACGCTTCTAAAAGATCGATGTTTTCTTGATAACCTGTTCTTCCGTTTAATGATAGGTCATCCGAATCGCCAAACCATTCAGCTGCTGGTTTTTCCGCGAGGACAACGATGACTGCATCCACTTGATCAAGATCATCGATTGAGGTATAAATGGTTCCATTTGTTTCAGCTTGAAAAGCTTCTAGGATGGTTGTCCCTTCGGTAGAATTTCCTTCTTGACCTTGCCATGTGATCGTCCATCCACCAGATTGAATACCAATATTATGCGATCCAGGACCTAAAATAAGGAGATCTTGGTCTTTGGATAGGGGAAGAACCCCATCATTTTTTAAGAGGACAAGTGATTCTCTCACAGCTTGGCGGGCAACAGATAAAGACGTTTCATTTCTTAAATCGGCATCGGGTAAATCGGGTTCATCAAATAAACCGATTTCATATTTTACAGTCAAGATACGCGAAACAGCATCATTGATTCTTGAAAGCTCAATTTCGTTCTTGTCATAACCTGCTAAAATCGCACGATATGCTTGATCAAACTTATTAGGCTCCATGAGCATATCTATACCTGCATTCACGGTTCGAATGATTTTATCTTCAAAATTTGAACCCGACACATCATTGGTGGCTTCATAATCGGAAATGATAAAACCTTTGAACTGCATATCTCCTTTTAAGATATCCGTGATGAGATGCTTATTTTGGTGCATGCGAACACCATTGATCGATGAATAGGAGATCATGATACTCTTGACGCCTGCATCAATAGCTTCTTGATAGAGGGGAAGATGAATGTCGAGGAGTTCTTCTTCGGTGATATTGGCATTTCCTCGATCGAGTCTTCCATCCATACCCGTTCCAAAGACGGTATATCCATCACCAACAAAATGCTTCGCTGTCGCAGCGATGTGATAGGATTGCAAACCTTCGATATAAGGTCCAATCAAGTTTTTAGCAACTTCGGGATTCTCGCCTAGCGTTTCATAGGTGCGTCCCCAGCGCTTATCTTTAATAAGACCAATCGATGGAGAAAAGTTCATGGACATTCCCGTTTGAGCGACTTCATAGGCTGTTTGTTCACCGATCAGTCTCATCAACTCTGGATTGTTTGCTGCAGCTAAACCAATGTTATGGGGGAAAATTGTTGAGTTAACGAGGTTGTTATGCCCATGTACAGCATCGACACCATAAATGATCGGAATACCTGATGTCGACTTTAAACTTGCTTGACGATAATTATTCGCCATATTGAGCCATGAGGTCACCGTATTCCCTACTGGAACATTTCCACCACCATTCAAGATGGAACCTAGATTATAGGATGTTGTTTCAAAGAGGGTTGCTCCTGAAACACCATTATTGGTTGTGCGTTCTGCTTGAATCATTTGACCTGCTTTTTCTTCGATCGTCAAATGGTTGATCCACCATGCTACTTTTTCTTCGATCGTCCATGCATCATCAGGCTTTGTAATCTCCGGTTCTGGTGTGGGTTCGTTTTGACATGCGTAAAGGACCATTGCGATCAGGATGATGACGCATAAGGTTAGTAATTTTTTCATAATATTGGCCAGTTGGCCATCTCCTTTTAAGATTCTAAAATGACAGTAATCGTATCAAAATGCTTTTTGCGGATGAGTTCTGCAAGATGCCCATCGACGTGTGTGCCATCAATAACAACTGTATCAACACTGTTCTTTAAGATGTATTGAACAGGATTTAAATCAAATGTATCTTTCATGCTAGGATTCTTGATCGTCACCTTCACGGTTTCAAAAAGATGATAAGACACTTCGTGATTGTTATCAAAGAAATCCTTGGTTAATAGGGGATGAATACCAAACGATAAAACATCGTGATTAAATGTAAATAACTTTTTACCTGTCATCATCAGCATGAATAATGTGATGGCTTCAGATGTCGTACCCGTAAGACGTGCAACAAATCCCCTACCATGATTTTTGGGATTAGGGTTATTTGAGGTTGCGATAAATGATGCATTTTCGAGTGGGCTTCTACCATAGACTTCAGGATCCATAAAAGGTGGCATGGAAGTCTTCATATCTTCGTAATATTCATGATAAAGACCACTCTTTAATAGTCCTATTAAATATTTATAAGACATATGCATGAAGCATGCTTCACGTTCAAGCCAACCCTTCGTAAATGCACGTGCACGACCAATTTCTAATGTTTCATCATCGAGTGGTGATGAGGTTAAATAAAGTCCTAGTTTTTGATCATACATCGGTGTCTTTTTGATGGTTTGATAGATTGTTTTCGCTTCATTGACGTCATGGCATTGTTTGAGATAGGTTGCTGGAGCTTCAAGATAATGAGGTAACATCCGAACAGACCAGCGTTTGACAGTCACCGTTGAATAACCAAGCTCTGGATTCTTTTCTTGATTGATAATATATTCATCAGCATGATAGGATAGATAAGTTGGTAATAATCCATTGCCGATCTTTTTGGCTTCTTCAAGCCCTTCTCTGACGATATCTAGCATACGTTCAAGACCATGTTTAACATCACTTACACTTAATTTGAGAGGTTGTGGATCAAGGAAAAACCGTGTCTTTTCAACAAACTTTTCTCGTAAGTCTTGATACGTATCAAAGCTGTGGACACCTGATGTGACATCTTTAAAGAAGTTTGCAAGATCTTCTTGAGTTGCGATAGAATCAATATCGAGTTTGGGTGTCGCCGATAGAATTTTATGGGCATGGCAACGGCAATTATTTCTGGCAGTTTGG
>CALKAH010000402.1 GCA_937983315.1 uncultured Acholeplasmataceae bacterium
ACCACCGAGATCTACACTCTTTCCCTACACGACGCTCTTCCGATCTAATAGGAACTAATACGATGTCATCTTTGAGTTGATAACCAATCGTTTTTGCAAGTGGTGTCTCAACTTCTTTTTCCACGAGTGCTAAATGTCGACTGATTTCATAAACCATCAATCCTGATAATTCGGTGACCACTTCACGAAACATCTTGGTGGAGCATTGGTGATCACGAATCATCGTAATCTTATGTTTCATCAAAGGATGATCAAATACATGATAGGGCATAACAATTCCTCCTTGCATGAAAAAGGCGTAATCAAACGCCTTTATGCATAAATAATGGTTCCTGCTTTTCCTTTGACCGCAAGTGCTGCATCTTCAAGCGATGCAATAATCGCTTGACCTTTAGGATTAGCTTCAACAAATGATACAGCAGCAACAATCTTGGGTTCCATAGAACCTTTACCAAATTGTTGATCATCAATATATTGTTTAGCTTCTTTAACCGATAATTTAGAGAACTCTAATTCATTGGGCTTTCTAAAATTAACTGATACTCTCTTTACTGCGGTTAAAATGATGAAAACATCAGCTTTAATCAGTTCAGCAAGCTTGGCACTTGAAAAATCTTTATCGATCACGGCTGCAACACCAACAAGGGTTTCTCCTTGAACAACTGGGATACCCCCACCACCTGATGCGACCACAACATAACCTTTATCGGTCAATTCTTTGATCGCTTGTTTTTCAACAATATCGATGGGTTTCGGACTTGGTACGACAAAGCGATAACCACGTCCTGAATCATCAACCATCGGTAAGTTCGTTTCTTTGACTAAACGCTCAGATTCTTCTTTGGTGTAAAAACGTCCAATCGGTTTTGATGGATGCTGAAAAGCTGGATCTTTTTGATCAACAACGGTTTGTGTCACAATGGTTACAACCGGAAGTTTAATCTTTCGTTCATCAAGCGCATTACGAATAGCATTTTGCAAGTGATACCCGATATATCCTTGGCTCATCGCACCACATTCAGGTAATGGCATGAGAGGAACTTTTGGATTGACATCATGGGCTATATCAAAAGCATTTTGAATCATTCCAACTTGTGGACCATTACCGTG
>CALKAH010000403.1 GCA_937983315.1 uncultured Acholeplasmataceae bacterium
TAGGTGCAGTTCTACCCGGTAACTTTCAGATTAAAGCATCCAAAATACGGGGTGTAGAATCCAATGGTATGATTTGTTCACTCCGTGAACTCGGCTTTGAAGATAGCGTCATTCCTGAAGCCTTTAAGGATGGCATTTACTATTTCGATCAACCTCAAGAAATCGGTAAACCTGCCCTTGAAGTCATCCATCAAGAAGGATGGGTCATGGAGTTAAAATTGACACCAAACCGTGGTGATTTGTTATCGCATCTTGGATTTGCCTATGATCTTGCATCGATGACTAATCAAGAAGTCCATATTCCATCTTTTATGATTAAGGAAACATCAACAAAGAATCCATTAAGTGTGAAGATTGAAACCAAGGGATGCGGACGATATTATGCACGTTATGTCGAAGAAGTCGTCATCAAAGAATCACCATGGTGGTTAAAAAGTGCACTGATTGCATCCGATATTCATCCGATTAATAATGTGGTTGATATCAGCAACTATGTCCTCATTGAATATGGTACGCCACTTCACATGTTTGATGCTAAGAAATTTGGAAGTGATCACATTCTTGTCCGTGATGCGAAAAATGGTGAAGAAGTCATCTCACTTGATGATGAAAAACGCATCTTAGAACATGATGATGTTGTGATTACCAATGGTAAGGACGTTGTTGCTATCGGTGGTGTGATGGGTTTACAAAACACAATGATTGATGAACATACGACATCAGTGATCATTGAAGCCGCTTATTTTGAACCGAAACGCATTCAAAAAACAAGTAAACGATTAAACCTTAGAAGCGATTCATCACTTCGTTTTGAACGCGGAATTGATGAAAACCGAGTACGTTTAGGTCTTGAACGTGCAACAGCTCTCTTGATTGAACTCGCTGATGCGAAAGTCTATCAAGGCGTGAGTGAATGTATCCATACAACACATGATAACCCAATTGTTGAAGTTGAGCACGGATATTTTCAAGAAGCATTAGGCACTGTGATTTCTGAGAAAGAACTCATGAGTTATTTCAAAGCTTATCATTACATGGTAAATAAAACAGAGAAAACGTATCGTTTACAAGCTCCATCATGGCGTCAAGATTTACAGATCAGTGCTGATTTCTTAGAAGAAATCGCACGCATTCATGGTCTCGATAAGATTCCCATGACCGCAATTGATAAACCAACACCCGGTAAATTAACATTTAAACAGAAGAGACTCCGTCAATTAAGACATCATCTCTCCAATTTAGGGCTTTATGAAGTCATCACATATTCTCTTTTAGAACCTTCTGAAGTCCATCGTTATCATGTGATGGGAGACCCCGTCAGCGTCTTATTACCCCTTTCTGAAGATAAGAAGACACTTCGCCAATCACTCATTCATGGATTACTTGAAACAATTCGTTTCAATCAATCGCGTCAATCGAATAATGTCTCGATCTTTGAAATGGGAAACTGTTTTGCTGAAGGAGAAGAACGATTCCATTTAGGCATCGCGATGAGTGGTGCTTGGCATACCAATCCATGGAAAAAAGAACAGATTAAACCTGATTTCTATGTGTTAAAAGGTCTATTATCCTCAATCTTTGAACCCCTTGATATCACATTAGACTATCAAGCGACCGATCGTACAGCAAGCTATCATCCCTATAAACAAGCTGATATCCTCTACAACAATCATGTCATTGGACAACTTGCAGAACTTCATCCCAATGAAGAGAAACGTCTTGGTATTGATCATACAACAATCTTAGAAATCGATCTCACTGAACTTCTTCAAGAAGGATCTCCCCTTAAGTATCAAGCCATCAGTAAGTTTCCTAATGTCACACGCGATTTAGCAATTGTTGTCGATGAAAAGGTCACTAGATCGGAAGAGCGTCGTGTAGGGAAAGAGTGTAGATCTCGGTGGT
>CALKAH010000404.1 GCA_937983315.1 uncultured Acholeplasmataceae bacterium
TTGGTAATCATAATGATGAGCAATTTACTGAAGGATTGTATGGTTTAAACCTCGTTAAATTCTATGATCATGAACAACAATATCGTGACATCTATGCAACCAGCAACTCTGTTTTATTAAAAGATCCCGAGCATTCATGGATTTGGTTACAAGATGGAGCCATCATTAACAATCATCTTTACTTCTTACCAATGGTGATTAATAGTGATCCTTCACAACCCGAAGGCTTGCAATTTAGAGTCGTTGGAGTTGCCCTTTTCAAAACACCGATTAAGAATCATATGATTGATTACGAGCATGCGACCATGAAAATGGCACCACTGCTTTTAGACAAACATCCTTCCCAGTTCCTCTATGGTGGTGCTATCCTCTCGAACACGATAGAGGCTGGTGCGAAGGATCCTGATGGGCATATCTATATTTATGGATATAAGACAACCATGGGATTTAGAGAACTGATTGTGGGTCGTGTGAAACCCGAAGATTTCGAAAACTTTGATGATTGGCGTTATTTTAATGGAGAAACATGGGTCACAGATCCGATGGATGCAAAACCATTACTTCCTCATATCTCATGTGAAATGAGTATCTCACAACTCTTAAAAGGACAAAATAAGGATAAGTATATCGCGGTGTTCACCTATGATACAAACACACCTCATGTCGCGTTTGCTATCGGTGATTCACCATGGGGACCCTTTGGTGAACCACAGAAGATCTATCACACTCCAGAACAAGCACTTTATAAGAGTACAACCTATACCTATAATGCAAAGGCACATCCTCACTTATCAACCTCAACATCGATTCTTGTTTCTTATAATACCAATACGTACAATTTTGAACATAACATGTCCAATAATCTCATCTATCGACCACGCTTTATCCGCTTAATCGATACCACATCCAACTAAAAGGAGGGATGCACATGACCGAAACGGTCAAAAAGCCTTGGCTCAATAAAAGGCAAAAAGATTTGATCAAAAAAATACTCTTGCATACTGTGCTGATCTTCTTAAGCTTTGGATTTATGTTTCCTTTCTTGTGGATGCTTTTCACCGCATTAAAGACACCTGCTGAACTTCTCATGGGAACCGATCAGTTTTTCCCTAAAGATCCGCAGTGGACCAATTTCGTCACGGCTGTTCAATCCATACCCTTTCTGATGTATTTAAAAAACAGCTTATTTATCACAGGGATGGTCATGTTAGGAACATTATTCTCAGCAACCACAGCAGCCTATGCGTTTGCAAAACTCAATTGGAAGGGTCGCGATAAATGGTTTATCATCATGTTATCGACGATGATGATTCCCATTCAAGTCATTTTGATTCCAACTTACATCATGTATGCGAGAATTGGTTGGTTAGGAACACGATTACCTCTCATCGTTCCTGCGTTCTTTGGTGGTGGATCCGCATTTTATATCTTCCTTCTCAGACAATTCTTTAAAGGGATACCAAGAGAATTATCAGAATCAGCAATCATCGATGGTGCGAATCACTTCCAGATCTTTTGGCGGATTATGTTACCTCTATGTAAACCAGCGATTATCACGGTAGCTCTCTTCACCTTCATGGGCACGTGGAATGATTACTTTGGACCACTCATTTTCTTAAGTAATCCTGATCACTGGACACTTGCCCTTGGTTTACGTGCATTTCAAATGCAATTTGGTGGCCGTTTTGATCTCATGATGGCCGCAGCCATCTTGATTATGTTACCTTCATTAGTGATTTTCTTCTTTACACAAAAATCATTTATTGAAGGGATTACCTTTACAGGGATAAAAGGATAGGAGGTTTACCATGAAAAAAATGATGCTATTGGTGATGATTCTCATCACATCAATGACACTCATCGCGTGTGGTGGAGATGAAGCAGGGGATAAGATCACGATTGATTTTTGGCATATGTCACCTGTTGGATCAACTTCATTTTCCGGGATGAGAAGTATTATCAATGATTTTAATGAAAGTCAAGATACCTATTTTGTTAGAGGTACAGGGTTTTCGTTTTGGGATTACTGGGATAAGATCAACGTTGCTGTTGCTTCACGCACAGCTCCTGATATTGGATTATCCACCATCGATGATGTCGAAGCACGTGCTCGTTCAGGTGTCCTTTATAACATCAGTGATTTAATGGCATCTGATACAACCGATGCACCACTTGAGGTTGATGAATTTAGACAAAGTCAGTTGGATTTTGCAACCTATCAAGGTGATTTATATGCGATGCCATTTTCTGCAACCACACGTGTTCTATATTACAACTTAGATATGTTTGCTGAAGAAGGTTTAACTGAAGCCGATGTTCCAGAAACCTGGGATGAATTGAAGACAATCGCGAAGAAGTTTGATGTCGTAGAAGATGGCCAGCTTACTCGTATCGGGTTTGATCCAACCTATGGAAATGCAACCTATCACGGTTGGTTATGGCAAAACAATCTTGATTTCTTCGATGAAAACAAACTGCCTACGTTAAACACTCAGGCTCATATCGATGTTTTAGAATGGATCATGAACTTTAATAGTGAATATACGAGAACGCAATTAACGACCTTTGGTGAAGGTAACCAACTTTTAGGCATCAACCCATTTGCATCACAACGTGTTGCCATGATTGTTGAAGTTGATGGTCTTTATCAGATCATCAAAGATGCTGGCGCAACCTTTAATTATGGCGTTGCTCCCATCCCCATTCCTGAAGGTGGTCGTCGTGTCAACTGGGGTAGCGGATTCTCCATTGAAATGTATGACAATGGTAAAGGTGAAGATGAACAGCGTGATAGATCGGAAGAGCGTCGTGTAGGGAAAGAGTGTAGATCTCGGTGGT
>CALKAH010000405.1 GCA_937983315.1 uncultured Acholeplasmataceae bacterium
CAACCTTTAATTGATCTTGCCAAACAGTTCCCCAAATTTAAACTCTATCCATGGCATCATGGTGGCGCAGATTTTGTATACCCCGATATTAATAAAGCCTATGGCATCCAAAAAGCACTTGAACATGAGAAACCATACCGTCTCATCTGTGTGGGAGATGGTGCCAATGATATCCAAATGATTGAGATCGCAGATATTGGGATTGCGATGGATAATACCCGTTTTGTAGAATTAAAAGAAAAAGCTGACCATGTAGCTCCACATATTATGGATGATCAGCTTTATGATTTCTTTAAGTCGTTGGATCTGATTTAGGACGAAGACGTTCTTGGACATCACGGATGATTTCTTTGGGAACATAAGGTGAAATATCTGCGTGATGGACAACGAGTTCCTTAATCGCTGATGATGAGACGAAATGATTGCGTGATGATGGGAATAGAATGAGTGTTTCAATGTTTCTGTTGAGATTTCTGTTGAACTGGAAGAGCATATATTCATTCTCGTAATCAGCAATATTTCTTAGTCCACGAATCATCAGATCGATATCATTCTTTTGCGCATACCGGACCACCAAATCTGAGGTGGACGTGACAACAAGATTGGGAATTTCTTCGGTGACACGTTTGATCATATCAATACGTTCTTCGGTTGTGAATGTGGGAGTCTTCTTATAATTATCTGCAACAACAACATGGAGTTCATCCACAAAGCGCACTGCACGCTTGATGATATCAAGATGGCCAATCGTTAAAGGATCAAAGGTACCAGGATAGACAGCTTTTTTCATAGCATTACCTCATTTCATATTTAGTATAACATGAGATGCTTAAACTATATCAAAGGAGAGAATAAAAATGAACGTTTACCGCAAGAACTTGATTGTCCAACTCTTACTCTTCATCGTCTTTATTGTGATGGGTGCTTACACCATTTTAGAGTTCTATTTACGTGCAGATTACCCCTGGATTGGTTATATTCTGCTTGGCTTATTGCTTCTCGTTGGAGCATGTGGGGTTTACCTTTACAAAAAGCCTGGAACAGAAGTGTGCGTCATCACAGAAAAAGAAATGCTCTATCTTCGTTATCTACTCTACGGATATTTTATTGTCTATGTGGTTGAAATGGTTCTACCCTCACTGATTCAAACCATCAACCAAGAGATTTTAACCATGATCACAGGGACACTCTTAATCTTAATTGCGCTTGTAGGGACCTTTATTCAATTACGCGTTCTAAGAACAGGACATAGAAAGGAAGGAAAATCATGAAAACCATTCAACAAGTCTACACATTAAAAAATGGCGTTAAGATGCCCAAAGTTGGTTTTGGGACATGGCAAATTCCTGATGGAGATGTTTGTTTTACAGCTGTTTCACAAGCACTAAAACACGGCTATCGTCACATTGATACCGCTGCGGCTTACCGAAATGAACGCTCAGTTGGAGAGGCCATTAAGGCTTCAGGATTGAAACGAGAAGATGTCTTTGTCACCTCAAAACTTCAATCGCACATCAAGAGCTATCAAGAAACACTGGATGCATTTGAAAAAACACTCAAAGAACTTGACATGACCTATCTTGATCTTTACCTTATCCATGCACCATGGCCATGGAATGAAATCGGTAAAGATTGCAAAGAAGGTAATGTACAAGCCTACAAGGCGATGGAAAAACTTTACCGTGAGGGTAAAATCAGAGCCATCGGTGTCTCTAACTTCTCACCTGAAGATCTTGATAATATCTTGAAGCATTGTGAAATCATTCCTCATGTCAATCAAATCAGTTTCTTCATCGGTAATAATCAAGAAGAAACCCATCGTTATTGTGATGCAAAAGGCATTTTGGTTGAAGCGTATTCACCACTTGCGATTGGTTATGCACTTTCTAACCAAACCATTCAAGATATGGCGAAGAAGTATAACGTGACACCTGCACAACTCTGCATCCGTTATTGCATCGATAAAGGAACAGCACCACTTCCTAAATCCATTCATGAATCACGTATTATTGAAAACACAGGTCTGGATTTCCAGATTAAAAAAGAAGATCTTGATTTCCTTGATACCATCAAAGACGATCCCCGTCGTTGGAATTAAAGAATAAGCGTCAGCCGAAACTGACGCTTTTTATTTATGATAGATGCATGTTTTTTTGACACGACTCACAATAACCATAGACGGTCATATCGTGGTGTGTGATCTTGAAATGGTGATCTTTTGCGACATGTTCAGCCACATGATCGAGATGGCAGTCAATTTCATACATCGTTTGACACCCTAAACAGATCATGTAGTGATGATGCTCTTGATTGCTGACATAAAAGTAGGCCGTATTTTTCATTGTACTTTTCGATAAAACACCTTCTAAGAAAAATGTATCCAGCGTTCGATAAACGGTTGATAAATTGACTTGATCATCTGGTAATTTTTCATAGATCATGTCAGCACTTTGAGGAATATGGCTCTTTTTTAAAATATCTAAAATCATCTTTCGTTGTTTGGTCATGCGCATGATTAAGACCTCCAAAGCGGTTTAGTGATAAGAAGTGACATCAAGACTAAAGCATAGAGAATGACAATCGTTGACCCTACAGGAATTTCAAGAGGGTGAGCGATAAAAATACCTAAAATAACAATGATAAAAGATGAGATGACACCAATGAACAAGGTGTTTTTAAAACTTTTAGCAAGTTGACTAGAAATCACAGAGGGAAAGACCACTAATGCTGAGATAAGCAGTGTTCCAATCGTACGCACACCCAAGACGATGAAAAATGCAGTTAATCCTGAAAGAATATAGCCTAAGAGTTGAACATTGATTTTACTGAACTTTGCATATTGTATATCATAAGTCATCAAAAAGAGTTTTCGATAAAAGAACATGATAAATGAAGCGATGATTAAGGTAATGACGATTGACAATATCATTTCAGTACGGGTTGCTGTAAAAATATTTCCAACAAGCATACTTTCAATTGAAATACTAAAGCCTTGACCTTTTTTAATCATGATAAGACCAATTGCAAAAGCAATCGATGATACAAGTCCGATGGCAGCATCGCCATTGATGGTCTTTGTAGACGATAAGTATTTGATGAGAAGTGAGGCTAAGGTGACAAAAGGAATGGCAATCCATAAGGGTTGATCAGCGAGTAAAATACCTAATATAATGCCTGCAAAACTCACGTGCGCTAATCCATCAGCAATCATCGCTTGTTGATTCAAAACCAAGAAAGGTGATAGAAGTGCTGCAGAAAGTGATAATGCGATACCAATAATGATTGCTTGTTGAATAAATCCATAACTCAGGAAATCAAACATGATGATGCCCCCTATGTTCAAATTCATGAAAATCGTGATACGTTCCAAAGAACTTTACCTTTTGATCGACATACATGACTAAACAGTTTTCTTTGACAGCATCAGTTAAATCATGAGTTACATGAACAATGGTCATTTTTTCTTGTTTTTGAAGATCATCAAGAAGGGTGTAAAATTTCTCACGAAATGAAGGATCAAGTGCAGATGTCGGTTCATCAAGGATTAATAAATCAGGTTTTGAAATCAATGCTCTAATGATATAAACACGCTGTTGCTGACCCCCTGATAAATAGGTCATCGCATGGTTTTTTAAGTGCTTGATTTCCATTTTTTCAAGCCATTCATCAATGATTACGCAATCTTTTTTGCATGGTTTTAATCGTTGTTTTTGCATACCGCTGTAGATGACTTCACTCACAGTCATCGGCATATTCGTTTTTGTATGAAGTTTTTGAGGAAGATACCCCATGTGTTTTGCATCAATGGTGATCGTCCCCCGTGTAGGCTTTAGTAAGCCAACAAGTGTTCGCACAAGTGTTGTTTTTCCACTACCATTTGGACCGACAATATGTAACACATCACCTTGACTCAAGTGAAAGTGAACATCTTCTAAGACTTGGAATTTTCCGAATAACACATCGACATGTTGATAATCAATCATGATTGGTTGAGTGCCCATTTGATCGCTTCAGTATTTTGATAGAAGAGGTCCTTATAGGTTACTCCATCCTCCATTTCTTGTTTGGTGATGTTATGATAACCGTGTAACACCTTGAGGGTTAAATCGAAATTGGAACGTGCAAGTTCAGTTTGAATCTGTGTTGCAGCTTTAGGTTGAACGAGTTCTTCGATAAAAAGAACATGGGTATTTGCTTGAATGACTTGATTGACAAATGAGATTAACTCAGTACTCGTTAAATCAGCATCTGGCTTGAAGCCTTCAAAAAGAGAAATGATCGATACATGATAACGTTCACCAAAAAGTGACATCGCATTATGTCCAGCAAAATAAATGGATTCTTCGAGATGTCCATCTTGCATATATGCATCAAACGATTCATGAATGGCATGGATGTCATCATGATAAGCTTCTGCATTCATGGTGTAATATTCCTCATTCAAAGGATCAATTAAGATGATTTCATGAAGTATCGCATCGAGGAGTTGAAGAGCAATGATCGGATCTACCCAATAGTGAAGATATTCATCGTGATCATGATCGTCCTCTTCAAGAACTGATGATACATCATGATCATGATCATGTTCTTCTAGAACATAATATTCAGACAAGTTCATGACAACTGTATCCTCACCTGCAATTTGGTTTGGATCTTTAATCCATTGATCAATCTCTAAACTGGTATATATGAATAGTTTTGCTGATTGAATCGCGACCAAATCTTGACTGGTTGCTTCATAGCTATGAATTTCGGCTCCGGGTGGGATAAGTAAACTGACACTCATTTTATCGCCCACGATTTGTCGTGCAAAATCATATTGAGGAAACATCGTCGTCACGATATCTGCCTTTTTTGATGAGGTGCATGAAGCTAATATGAGTGTTGAAATCAGAGCAAATAATAACATTGCAATCTTTTTCATGTGAATACTCCTTTTGCGAATGATTTGCATTTACATTATAGCATAAGAAGACACACTTGCAAACGATTCGCAACAATAACATGCATTTGAATGAAATATCCGTAGGAAAATGGTGTGATTGATTGAACATTTTATAAATGTATGATAGAATATCCATGAGAACTAGAGTGGGATGATGATTTCCACTCGTTTTATTGAGGTCTATATGAATTTTGAAATTTTAAAAGAAAAATTAAACCCTATTTTAGCCAAAAGTAACTTATCCGTCTATTCTATACGTCTCAAACGTGAATTTGGTGAAAAAATCGTTGAGATCCTGATTGATACAGAATCGATGGCTATTGATGAACTTGAGAAGATTCATCTTGAGTTTCAAGCATCGTTATCAGATGATGATCTTGATCCCGATTGTTTCCTTGAACTTTCATCACTCGGATTAGAAAGACCCCTCAAGACAAAAGAAGATTTAACCAAAGTGATTGGACGCTATATTTACCTCGAATCACCCAAATATCGAGGGTATGCGACATTACTTGCCTTTGACCTTGAACAGATGACACTTGAAGTCAGTGAAAAAGGAAAAATGAAACAGATAAACATTGCATTTGATGATGCACGCAAGATGCGTACAGCCATTAAATTTTAGGAGGAATAACATGATTAGTAAAGAATTTTTCAAAAACATCGAATTGGTGGCTGAAGAACGCGAATTAACCCGTGAGCAAGTCATGGAAGCTTTCGTTCAAGGGATGATTGCAGGATGTAAAAAGGCACATGATGTTCGTTCATGCCGTGTTGAAATCAAGGAAGATAAAAATGAAATCAATGTATTCAAACAACATTTAATCGTTGAAGAATACTCGATTGATGCGGATAAAAACTATCAACAGATGTTGCTCGAAGAAGCAAAGCAGATCAATCCACGCATCAAAGTCGGTGATGTACTTGAACAAAAGATAGATCCACGTGAATTTGGTCATTTCGCGGTTCGCGACTTCAAAAGCCGTTTAAATGAAACATTGATCACCATGCAAAAAGAAAATCTCTACAAACACTTCAAGAAGTTTGAACATGAGATGATCAGTGCACGTGTCATCGATGTTACCGATGAACACTATCGTCTTGATATCGGTAAAGATTTAACAACACTTTTACCCAAGAAAGAAGCACTACCCAAAGATAATTTCCATGTGGGCGATTATGTACGTGTTTATGTTTCTGATGTTGAAATGAAAACAAAATGGCCAAAAGTGTTTGTGAGCCGTTCTCACCCCTCACTCATCATCCGTCTTTTGGAAAGTTTTATTCCAGAAATCAAAGATGGAACGATTGAAGTCATGGGTATTTCGCGTGACCCAGGTGATCGTTCAAAGATTGGTGTGAAATCTAACGATCCCAAAGTAGATCCCATTGGTGCATGCGTCGGTGAAGGTGGATCACGTATCCGTGAAATCGTGAAAGCATTATCCGATGAAAAAATTGACCTTTTCCGTTGGAGCGACAACGAAAAAGAATTGATTGCTAATGCGTTACAACCCGCACAAGTCATTGCAGTCACACGTGTGAATCCCAAAGAAAAAAATGCACTTGCGATCGTACCTGATAATCAATTATCGCTTGCGATCGGTAAACTTGGCCAAAACGTTAAACTTGCTGTTCAAGCATGTGGATGGTCCATCGACATTAAGTCTGAAACGATGGCGAATGGTGAAGGTATCTTATATTAAGTTTTAAAGAGGTGATGGTTTTGAATAAAGTGAAAAAAGTTCCCTTGAGAACATGTGTTGTCACCAAAGAAGTTTTACCCAAGAAACAATTGGTGCGTATTGCAGCAACTAAAGAAGGTGTTGTTTCCATCGATTTGAATGGTAAAGCTCCTGGACGGGGTGCGTATTTGAAGCTTGCGCAAGATGTCATTTTACTTGCAAAAAAAACCAAAGCACTGGATAAAAAACTGGAAACTACAGTTCCTGATTCCATTTATGAGGAACTTCTAAAGTTGATACATGAATAACACCATCGGACTTGCCTATAGGGCAAAAAAAGTCATTGTGGGTACTGATTTAACCATCCATGCACTGCGCATGGGAAAACTACAACTTATTTTGCTTGCCACAGACGCATCCCACACGACAAAAAAGAAAGTCTATGATAAAGCAAAGTTTTACAATATCGAAGTCATTGAAGAAATATCTTCATTTGACCTATCGATTGCATTAGGCAAAGACGACATCAAAGTGATTGGAATAACCGACAGGGGGTTTAGTCAATTATTGATGAGTCAGAGAAGGAAGTGATTGTATGCCTGTATATAACAACAATAAAAAGAATATTAA
>CALKAH010000406.1 GCA_937983315.1 uncultured Acholeplasmataceae bacterium
GGTTGTTATGGGGACTCTCCTCATTGCATGTGGTTGGCTGTTATCAGGTCTTTCGACACTTTATTGGATATTAATCCTTACCTATGGTGTGCTCCTTGGCACAGGTGTAGGTATGGTTTATGGTGTACCGATTTATATGGCCCAAAAATTATTTCCTCAAAAAAGTGGCATGATGGCGGGTCTCATTTTATTGGGTTTTGGGATGTCTCCTCTCATAACTGCACCTTTAGCGAATATGCTGATTGCATCTACCAGTCTCAATTCCGCATTCTTGATTTTTGGATTGTTGACATTAATCATTCAACTTCCTTTGTCTTTTGTATTTATCTTATACGAGTATCAAGAATTCAAAAAGGAACCTATTGAACGATACGAACATTTAAAATTAAAGCCCTTTAAGCGTATATATGCGATGTTTGTCATCGCGACAACGATTGGATTAATGATGATTGGATTATCCTATCAAATTGGGGTTGTTTACTATGGTTTTCAAGTTAAAGAAGTGACGCTATCCTTATCCCTTTTCGCACTAGGTAATGGAATAGCACGACCTATTTTTGGCAAGATTATGGACAAAAAAGGATTTCATGTTGCAACAAAAATCAGTTTAGGTCTCATGGCTTTTGCTGCCTTGATTGGTCTTGTCAACCAAGGTGAACATCTTGTTTTTTATATGATTTCATTTGGCATGTTTTGGTTTAATCTAGGGGCTTGGTTAGCGATTGTTCCTGCAACGATTAAACAATTTTATGGTGTTAAACAATATTCTAAAAAATATGGATTAATGTTTACAGCTTATGGTGTAGGGTCTATCATTGGAACGCTCGTTTCTGGATCGATTATGGATATACTTCGAGGAACGACATACCTGTATATTCTCATATTAGTCTTGATCGTTATTTCTTATTTCATTGCATGGAAAACAAGAATGGTCAATCAGATATAAAAAAAATGGATCTCTTGAGAAATCCATTTAATTTTTTAAAAGGATGATTTAATAACTTTTTTTGAGATGGGTGAAATATCAAACGCTTGAGCATAAGTTAAGCGTGCTTCTTTACCTCTGACAATCATCAAGGCTTCATAGTATTCCTTGTATTTAAAAGAAGAACTATTTAGCGCAAACCAATGTTTGGAAATGGCTTCTTGCCACAAGCAATATCCTTTTTCACTAACTTCAACAAAAACATAAGGATGAAAATCCGTGGGATCTTCCCAGTTTTCTGCATAGTATGGACCTGATGCAAAATGAGGTGCATCTTGGCGGATAAATCCCGGTAATGCTGCATAAAATTGTGCATCTTGGACAATATGGTGTGTTGCTTCATGATCTTTGTGCATCGATTGTTTCCAATGTGTAATTAAGACATCGGGTTTATGTTTTCTAATCAAATCTGCAACCATGAACTTCATCTCATCATTGACTTGAAGTGTTCCATCATCAAAGGGTAGAACAATACTAATACCATGTAACAGGTCGGTAAATGCTTTTGCTTCTTGTTGTTTTTGTATGCGATACTCCTCTAAAGACTGATACTTTGGATGTCCTTTTTCACCACTTGTTAAAGCAACTGTAATGATTTTATGACCTTCTAATGACATGGATGCGAGAACGCCACCTGTGGTAAGTTCCATATCACCAATATGAGCCCCAATGGCCATGATCGTTTTAGGCATGATTGATTTCCTTTCTCATATTTGCCCATGAACGTACAATGACGAAGTTTTCGCGTTCATAGATTTTTCTCGCTTGATTATTTTCACCTGTAAAAAGCGACATATAATGAGCACCGAGACGTGATAATTCTTTGCACAACGCAGCAAATAATACTTTTCCAACACCTAATCCTCGATACGCTTGATGAACACCAATACCTGCAAAATATCCTCTTAAACTGGGTTGGACACGAAGTGGACCGGTAAATCCAATGATTTTACCGTCATGAGAAGCAACCAAGACCGGTTTTTTGTCTTGAACGGCTTGAGTGACTTCAGTTTGCCAATATGAATTTTTAAGATCTTCAAAAAGCTCTTGAAATCCATGGTGCTTCTCTTGATCATAGAGAGAGATTTCAATCTTGTTCTTATTCAGTGATTGGATCAATTCTTCAATAAGATGGGAATAGGTATATCGTTCAAGATTTCGATAATAACTGTTTTGTTTAGCAAACTCAATATATCCATGTTTCTTAAAGAATACATATGCATCAGAATCGTAATCAACCCCAGGTGCATTAGGATGATCGTGATGGTTTGTATATGGGATGATCCACTCAAGTGTCATCGGATTAAAAAATAGAATATCAATCGTGGGGATGTGGGGATACTTGTTATGAACTTCATGTTCAAGGTGATTCAATAAAAGCGTTCCATACCCTTGATGACGAGAAGATGGTTCAACGAAAATCATGGTGAGATATGCTTTTGATTTTGAAGGATCGATGACACCACTTATAAAACCTTGAGGAACACCTTCGCTATCATAGACATAACTGATGATTGGTGTTGTTTGATGGTGATCAAAAAACTTCGATGTGAACAGCTCAAGACTCATCGGTTTATAGAGAAGTTCACCAGAATCGATAGAGTGTTGCCACATCTGATAGAGTATCGGTATATCTTTAGAATTTAAGGTTCTCACTGCCATATAAGAAACCTCCGTGTTATGTTTACTTTCATTATACTTAAGTTTGAGATGAGAAACCATGATTTCTAAACAATCAGAGATGATTTTTCAATATTTGGTTATTCCATCCGACCATAAGTCGTGATAGTTCATGTCATGATGTAGCTATAAAGGTTTAATAGAACTCAATGAAATTAAAAAAAGCTCAATGAGCTTGTAATCCAATTCAATCATTCATTGAGTGAAATCATCAACTAGATAAAGTTCATGATGATGATCTCTAAAACGATCATGATGAAGATGAAGACATGAAATCTACTGACCACTAAAAACTGAAATGAATAATGCAAAACTATAAATGAATATATACAAAAAATCAACAACCCAAAGTAAGATAGCCAATTTTCCTTTACCTAAATGACGTGCAAACTTGGTTAGAACAAACATTAAAAGTAAAGAGAAAATCACCATCGGTAGATAGACCCAGAGTCTAGGATAACCCGAATAAAAGTATAGTTCATGTGTGTCATGGTTATATCCAACAGTCAAACTCAGCGACATAATAAAAAACAAATCCAAGAGTGTCACGATGTATAGAATATGATATTTGGTATCACATTTGAACAATAATCGAATGACTATCATCAGTGCAACAAAAATACCCAATGAGATCCAACTCATCCATCCATAATACAAAGGTGGTAAAAAAAAGAGCATCAACCGGTCTGTTAAGAACGGGTACATGACATTATGAATAAATATAAATACTGAAACAAGAAACAACATGATGCAATATAAATAAACTCTTTTTTTCATTTTATCACCCATGATGTGCTAAATATAATAACCAACTTTGATGTCTAGTGACCTATACCCAAAAATATGAGTCTCAAGAATGCCCATATTAATATGATTCCAGGAGTAAGAAGATACACGACATGCAGTGTAAAACCTATCCAATAGCTTTTACTTTTTAGATTTCTTTGAATACGAGTGATATGAATCAATAGGGTAACTAAAGATATAATCCAAGCAATTAGAATGGATAAAAGCATGATATCATCAAGCCATAATTGATACAAAATATTTCCAGGAATCCTTACTCCCCATAATCCAAGTGGATAAATGAGGATACCAATAACAAGGATAAAAATATTTATTTTTTGGTCGTTACTTATTCGCATTCTCCCCATAGACATATCACCTAATATCTCAATTATACCTCATCATGCAGATAGATTATTAAAAAAATAAAAAGACTCCTTGGTATAAGATCCGGTATCAGTATCATACCTTCTTCCCAACTTTAGGAGTCAGTTCAAATCGACATGTGTGATGCTACCTATTTTAATACAAATTAGCACCCCATGATTTTTTTTAGCACCCTTGACAGAATTTTAGCACCCCTATAAAAATGGCTTAACAAAGGGAACTGTTGAAAACGACTGTTGCATTTACCCTATACAGTCCAATCCTTGTAGTATTCCCATGGACATCACTCTCCTAAAAAAATGGGTATGAAAAAAGCACCTCATTTGAGATGCTTAGTAAATACTTTTATATTAATATTAACAGTAGTTAGTATAATATAAATGCTGTATCTTGCGCGATTATTCTTTGTTTTTTAATTCTAATAATATAGGTGATATATTTAGTAAAATTGAAGCAATT
This sequence comes from uncultured Acholeplasmataceae bacterium, assembly GCA_937983315.1. Lineage (GTDB taxonomy): Bacteria > Bacillota_I > Bacilli_A > Acholeplasmatales > Acholeplasmataceae > Peloplasma. The sequence continues at coordinate 4,298 of CALKAH010000406.1, forward strand.
GTAAGAAACCATAATGCTTTTTCCATACTAGGCACAACATCTAATAAAGCCGACCAATCTTCAACCTTTACCCAATTAGACACCAATCTGTATTCTGCAACAAGCGTTAATGCAGTAAATGATAATCCCACTGCCATAGCAAGCCTATAATCTTTTCCTGTTTTATACATATAAAGATTTATAAAAGTTGCTACTATAGCAGATCGGAAGAGCACACGTCTGAACTCCAGTCACCGAATACGATCTCG
>CALKAH010000407.1 GCA_937983315.1 uncultured Acholeplasmataceae bacterium
GTGAAACCTCCTTAACGATATCTTTTGTTGAAAGTACATAGGTCAAGATGAATCCGCCGATACATAGGATTCCACCGATGACCCAATGGAGCCAATGGGTTTGAAAAACGTTTTGTTCGGTCGATGATTGAAGTTCAAATAAGATGTTGAATGGGGAAATGATAATAATCCCCAAAATAGCCATATAGAAATGAAGGCGATAGTGAATGAGGATTTGATACATGAGTTTACCCATGACAATCATCCCAACTAAAACACCTAATGCAAGGATCAATAACATGGGCATGACGGATGCAACACCACTAAAATCAAGGGTGATGACGGCTTGTGCAACGTCATCAACAAGCCCAATTAAGAGATGGAAATACCCGAGTGCCATCAGAAGAGTCGCTGCAGATAAACCTGGTGTGATTAAAGATGCTGCAGTGATAAAACCGATCACAAAGATCACAAGATAATACGTCCAATTGGATGCTGATGCACTCGCTTCTTGGACAAATAAGAAGAGAACCATGAAAACAATCGCAAGCGCCATCGTTACGAGATGATGCCAGTTCTTCTTTTTCCCACGCGTTTCTTTAGTTACACTGGGTATCGATCCTAGAATAAAGCCGATGAAAAGAAGGGTAAACGGGATAGGGAAGTTTTCAAAAAATGTCTTGATGAATAGAAAACCAATCACATACCCCAAACCGACACCAAGGATATATTGCCATACGGATAAAATAGCTTTGATGGGGTGTTTGGTAAATTGATTGAGGGCAACAATAAGATCTTGGTAAATATTTAGGATGGTTGCAACCATCGAACCAGAAATACCCGGTAAGATACTTCCTAATCCAACGAGCGAACCTTTGATCACTTTTAATAGATGGTTCATAGGGACTCCTTATCTATTTTTAGTATACCTTACTTTAAAGAAAAGTCATTTCATTCACCTTTCATGAAAGGGAGATTGTTACCATTTTAGCATATTTATTCAGAGTTGAGTATGCTATAATGAATACGGTGATAACATGGATCAATTCATTGAAATAATCAAATATATTGTGCTCGGAATCATTCAGGGCATCACAGAGATTTTTCCGATATCTAGTAGTGGTCATTTAACCTTATTTAGTCACTTATTTGGCATGGATATGACCGCTTTTCCAACATTTCTCATGATTACCAATACAGGATCTTTCTTAGCTCTTCTTTATTTCTTTCGTAAGGATGTTGGACAGTTAATCAAGGGAACGTTTTGTTATCTCATTCGAAAAGATGAAACCGGTAAAGACGATTTCATCTATGTTCTAAAACTCATGATTGCAGTTATTCCTGTAGGGATTGCAGGTTTACTTTTGAAAGATGTCCTTCCTGATGATCCACTGACCGCGGGTTTCGCACTCATCATTACCTCAGCACTTCTCTTTTATGTTTATAAGCAAAAAGACATCCAGTGGAAAAATGATGTGACGTGGCAAAATGCGTTAGTGATTGGTGCCTTCCAGATGTTTGCGATATTTCCTGGAATATCACGCAGTGGTATTACCATTTCAGGTGGTTTGACTCAAAAAATTGAACTTAAGAAAGTGCTTCGCTTTTCATTTCTAAGTTACCTTGTCATTTCTGTTCCTGTATCACTTCTTGGTTTGTATGAAGCCTTGCAAGCGAATGAATCGATTCATTATGTGGGTTATTCGTTCGCATTTGTAATGAGCTTTGTCTTTAGCTTGATTGCTGTTCGTTTCTTATATAACTATGTGAAGGTTAAGAATTTGATTTACTT
>CALKAH010000408.1 GCA_937983315.1 uncultured Acholeplasmataceae bacterium
AGATCGTATTCGGTGACTGGAGTTCAGACGTGTGCTCTTCCGATCTGACATGGTGAAACGAAGGCATATGTATTGGGTGAATTTGAATTATCAAAAGAGAAACAAGAAGCACTTGGCTTACCCCAATCGATCACTGTCGAGCGAGAAGTCGATCAAAGCGGGCGTCATCAGATGAAGATCAATGGTGAAAGTGTCACACTATCACGCATTAAAGATGTCATGACATCGATAGGATCGATTCACTCACAGACAGAAACGATGCAACTTTTCGATAAATCGTATTATCTTGAACTGATTGATCAAGTTGACTTCAAAGAAATCGAGAACCTACTAGGCCTTTATATGGTCCTTCGATCCAATTATCTTGACAAGAAAAAGAAAGCTGATGAATTGAAAAATAAGAAGCACCAATCTTTAGAAAAACAATCCTATCTTGAATATCAAGTTGAAGAACTAAAAGGCTTAAACCTTCAACCTGATGAACGTATCCATTTAGACGAGCAGATCGAAAAACTAAAAAATCATGATAAAATCATGGCAAACTTAAGAAGCTGCTATCAATCGCTTGATGGTGAAGCATTTGACGTTGACCATATCTATGAAGCTGCTAAATCCCTCGAAAAAATCAGTCATCTCGATCCTTTATACCACAATATGTCAGAACGATTGACTCAAAGTTATTATGATATCGATGATGTGAAATCGACACTCTATCAAACGATCGAATCACTCGATTTTGATGAAGAAGCATTTAACAGGATGCAAGAGCGTTCTTATGAACTGATTAAGATTGAACAAAAATATCAAAAAACGGTCAATCAATTGATCAATTATTTGCATGAGATCGAAGAAGAACTTTTGATGATCACCGATTATGATGCATATATTGAACAGGCAAAACAGGATGTTGAGTTAGCATTTCAAAAGGCTTATCAACAAGGACTCAAACTCTCCAATTATCGAAAAAAACTTGCGAAAAAACTTGCTCAGGATGTCCTCATCGAACTGAAAGATCTTGACTTAGAAAAAGCTACATTTGACATAATCTTTGATCCCATCAAGGAAGATCCCTCTTCGCTCTTAGAAAATGGTCTTGATACGATCGACTTTTTCATTTCACTGAATGAAGGTGAACCGATTAAACCTCTATCAAAGGTGGCTTCAGGTGGTGAACGGGCTCGCTTCATGTTTGCGCTAAAATCGATTTATGCCAAAGCAAACCATTTATCACTTCTCATCTTAGACGAAATTGATATTGGAATCAGTGGAAAGACAGCATCGAAAGTGGCATCGAAGATGAGTGCACTCAGTGACATCATGCAACTTATCGTGATTACACATCTCCCCCAGGTTGCAGCACGTGCCACACATCATTATGGTATAAGAAAAATCAAAGAAAAAACGCGTATGGTGACGCGTATTGATCATTTAACTGATGACGAACGGATTGAACATGTTGCCTTGATGTTATCAGACGAAAAACTCACGCATTATGCGATTGAGCAAGCGAAATTACTCCTTAGAAAATAAAAAAAGCTTTCGCTTTTCTTATGCATTTCCTGCAAATAATGCAAGAAGAAACGATAGAACAACCAATCCGACCATACCGAACACGATGATCCAGACAACAGCTTTGCCCCACCATGTCTGAGTCGGGTCGACGTAATGTTTTTTTGGTTCAACCTGTTTAGGTGTCTTTACTTTTTGAGCCATGATATCACCTCGTTCTTGTAATCGATATTATTATACACGAATTTTCAGTTCAAAGGAAGAGATTTGTTGAAAAAGGATATCAAAATAATCTTTCATATTGACCTCAATGCTTTCTTTGCGAGTTGTGCGACGATTAAAGAACCACACCTCAAAGACAAGGTTTTTGTTGTGGGCGGAAATCCAATGACACGGCGTGGTGTCGTCTCAACGTCCTCTTATCCTGCGCGTAAAGTGGGGATTCATTCAGGTATGCCCATCAATGAAGCATTTCATCTTTATCCCAAACTGATTATTGTTCCTCTTCAATTTGGTTTATACCAAAAATATTCGAATTTATTCTTCCAATTTTTAAAGCGATATTCAAATCTTGTATTAGAAGGATCGATTGATGAAGCTTATGTCGACATGACAGAAGCATCCAAACAAAAACATCCCTTAGACCTAGCGAAAGAGATTCAAGAAGGATTGCTCAACGAGTATCAGTTGCCCTGTTCAATTGGGATTGCATCGACCTTGTTTTTAGCCAAAATGGCTTCTGATATGAAAAAACCGCTTGGCATCACAGTTTTAAGAAAAAGAGATATCGTAGAAAAGCTCTTTCCGCAACCCATCGCTTCTTGTTATGGAATTGGTAAAAAGACATATCCAAAGCTAGAACAGTTAGGTATCCTCACGATTGGTGATTTCACACGACCTGAAAACAAAGAAAAAATACTTTCCATCATGAGTGAACCCTCATATCTATCTTATTTAGATCATATTATGGGACGTTCATCTGATGTGATTGATCCCAAACGTTATGCCATTCCAAAATCCATCTCAAATGAGACAACATTGAATTACAGTATGGATAGTCATGATGCTATCTTAAAGATCCTGATTGAGATCCTCGAACATACGCATGAACGCCTTCAAAAAGAAGAACTTGTTGCAAAAACCATTGGCATTAAGCTTCGTGATGATCAATTTCAAACGATCAACAGGAGTATCACCTTTCAAGAACACACGGATGAATACGAACCATTTTTAGATGCTGTTGAATCCTTGTTCGAAGATCATTATCACGGTGAAGCGATTCGTTTAGTCGGTGTTTTCATGAACAGCGTGCTTCAAAAGAAAGATTTAAAGATGGACTATAATCTGTTTACATATCAGATGTTTTCTAAACGTGAAGAAGATATGTATCAACATGAAATAAAAAAGAAGACATCATAAAATGTCTTCAACGGTGAGTTTTGATTGATGATCCCACGTTGTGGGGTCATCTTTTTGATAGTGTTTTAAAAAAGAAATGACTTCTTCCGTGACAACCGTTGGTGTCGATGCACCAGAGGTGACAGAGACAGAGTTGACATCCTTTAACCAATGTAAATCGATATCTTCAACACCACTGATCAAATAGGAAGGTATGTTTTTCGCTTTCTTTCCAACATCTCTTAATTTATTGGAGTTTGAACTTAACGTATCACCAACAACAAGCATCAAATCAACATCAGGTTGTTCTTTGACTGCGTTTTGTCTAACGGTTGTTGCGTTACATATTTCATTATCAAAAAGATAGTGTGGATACTTCGTTTCTATAATTTTGAGAACTGCTTCAATATCATAAAGTGATAGCGTTGTTTGATTGGTAACAAAAAGTGGATATTGACTGAATTCTTGTGGAAGAAGGAGTGCATCTTTTTCGTCTTCAACAAAGTAAATGTCTTGTGAAATAGCAAGGACCGCTTCAGGTTCTGGATGATTTCTATGTCCAATATAGATCACTTTATAACCTTCAGCAAGTTTATTTTTAACAGCGTTATGGACTTTAATCACATCACGACATGTCGCATTCAGTGTGATGAGTCCCTTTTCTTTGGCACGTTCAATCGCTTGATTGGAAATACCATGCGCGGTAAAAATGACCGTTCCTGAGTCGATTTCTTCAAGCATTTCAAGACGTGTTTTACCCTTTTGGTCAAGACTGATCACACCAAAACGATTGAATGCTTCAGTGATTTTCTTGTTGTGGACAATCTGTCCTAAAACATAAATGGGTCTTGGATAAGATTCAGTTTTGATGACTTTTTTCACGATGGCAAGTGCATTCAAGACACCGTGACAATACCCTCTGGGTGTTAAATCGTAGACTTGCATGATCATCACCATGTTTATTATACATGATTTCATCAAAGGGACTATTCTTTTTACATCGGATGAGGTTCTATGATATAATCGATACAGGTGAGAAAATGACCATTCAAGACTATTTATTAAAACTAAAATTTACATCCATCACACCCATCCAACAGGAGGTTTTTCAAGCATTTTCTTCTAAGAAACACTTAGTTGGATTAGCTCCTACTGGAACAGGTAAAACACATGCATATTTGTTACCCATTTTAAGCAAGTTGAACATCAAAGAGATGCATGTCCAAGCATTGGTGATTGTACCAACCAATGAACTTGTGACTCAAGTTGAAAAAATGCTTCTTCAAGCCGATGATCGCTTTGTCGTCAAAACCTATTATGGTGGAACCAACAAAATGCGTGAACAAGAATGGTTGAAGAAATATCAACCACAAATCGTCATCGCAACCCCAAAGCAAATCGGAGAATATGTGTATACCGAACGCCTTTTACAGATTCATCAAGCGAAATACGTTGTCTTTGATGAAGCGGATATGATGTTTGATGAAGAATTCATGCACATGATTGATCGCTTTTTACCTGCTATCGAGCATGCGAAATTGATGCTTTTTTCTGCGACCTTAACGCAAGCCATGGAACCTTTCATTAAAACGTATTTTGGGAGTTATGATTTGATAGACACCTCAAAAAAACATCAATTAAAAATTACCTATAAACTGATCAATATCAAATATCAGGATCGTATGGAAGCCTTATTACAGGTGATCAAATCGAT
>CALKAH010000409.1 GCA_937983315.1 uncultured Acholeplasmataceae bacterium
CCAAGTTTTAAATATTTCGCCATTTTGATGGCACCAAGGATATTACAGATGGTTGAGACACCAAAGAGATCGCTCATCGATTCTGCAACTTGAGGATTTATCCCATATTCAACTAAGATATGAGGTGCATCATGGATGATCTTTAATCCTTTGACGGTATCATCATCTTCGATTTGTGCAATGAAATCCGTATTTAACACATTATGAATGAGTGTGCACATCTTGTCTCCAATACCTTCAATACGATGTTGTCCACGACCACCATCACTCAAGGTTGAACACTCATAAGGTTCGAGTGCAACGATTTTAGCTTCTGGAAAAACGGCTTTAATCTGATCACCTGCAGCAAGTGTCCCTGCACTACCGGGTGCTGATGCAAAACATGCAATGCGTCCATTTCCGATATGCTTAACCGCTTCAATGGCACTGTTTCCTGTCACATGTCGATGAAAACGATAATTCGGTAGTAATTCAAATTGAGCAAGGCTTCGATAGTTGGGGTTCTCTTTTAATTTATAGGTTCTCTCAAGTGTCAAGATGACATCCGATTCTGTACCTGGTGTTAAATCGAGTTTTGCACCATACTTTAAAATGCGATCATAACGTTCTTTACTCATGTTATCTGGCATGATCACGATGGAATCAAGTTTCATGAGATTACAGATGTAAGAAACTCCAATTCCAAAATTCCCGGTTGATGGACCTAAAATCGTATGTTTTCCTGGGATGATATCACCGTCCACGCATCCTTCAATGAGCGTTGAATAGGCAGGTCCTACTTTATGTGATCCGGATGGGAAATATTTACCAATCAAGACAACAATATTGGCATCAACTCCTGTGAGTTCATGCGGTAAAACGATATGATGAACATTCTGTTTTCCATCTTTCCATGTGATACGGAATAAATTCATCGGATCGAGTTCATGCTGTGATGCGTCTTTAATCTTTTGTTTTAATGAAGGATCAATCAGGTTGGGATGTAACATCTCATCATAGGTTGGTCCAAAAGGAATGCTTTTCATGTTATTGTTCTCCTTCTTGTTCAAGATATTTGATCAGTATATCGATATCAGGTTTCATCAACTTGGGTTCTTGGGTTGCTGAAACTGCGTGTTTAGGATCTTTTAATCCATTCCCCGTATTGATGATGGTGACTGTTTCATGGGGTTTAATGATGTTAAGATGACGTGCTTTGATCAGTCCTGCACATGCTGCAGCTGCTGCAGGTTCTCCAAAGATACCTTCATGTTTACCCATGATGTACATTGCATCAAGAATATGTTGATCAGATACATCGATCATTGTTCCTAAGGATGTGCGAACAGCATGAAGTGCTTTGATGGGATTGCGTGGTATACCGACTGAAATACTATCTGCTAACGTCTTTTCTTCCATCACTTCGCATGGTGAATGGGTGTGAAATGCCTTAACTAAGAGATCGGAAGAGCACACGTCTGAACTCCAGTCACCGAATACGATCTC
>CALKAH010000410.1 GCA_937983315.1 uncultured Acholeplasmataceae bacterium
CCTCTTTATGCCGGTGATTTTATCGAAGTCATGGGTGAAATTGTTCATGTTGGAACAACATCAAGACGTATGCATTTTCAATGCTTTAAAGTGATTTCATCTCGTCCAGATATCAATTCATCTGCAGCTGATGTCTTAGCTGAAAAGGTTTTGGTTACAGAAGCTTATGGAACATGTGTTGTACCAAAAGACAAAATGAGGGTTCATCATGGATAAATTGATCATTACATGTGCCATATCAGGTGCTGAAGTGACCAAAGAACAAAATCCTTATGTACCTTATACCGTAGATGAGATGGTTCGTGAAGCTTATTTAGCTTATCAAGCTGGAGCTTCTATTCTTCATCTTCACGTGCGAAGAGATGATGGAACGCCAACACAAAGTAAACTTCGTTATGACAAAGTCATGAAGGCGATCAAAAAGAAATGTCCTGATGTGATCATTCAGCCATCAACGGGTGGTGCTTTAGGTATGTCAAGAGATGAAAGACTTAAACCAACACTTCTTCATCCAGAAATGTGCACCTTAGATTGTGGGACGTTGAATTTTGGCGGTGACGACATTTTTGTCAACACAGAAAATGATATCAAGTATTTTGCTGAAAAGATCTATGACCGGGGGATTTTTCCTGAACTTGAATGTTTTGAAAAAGGTCATGTTGATATGGTGCTAAGACTTCACAAAAAAGGATTCATCAAAGATCCCATGCACTTTTCCTTTGTTTTAGGCATCAATGGAGGGATGAGTGGTGAAGAAAGAGATGTACGATTTATGCATGAAAGCATCCCTGCACACTGCACATACAGCGTTGCAGGCATTGGAAAGTATGAGTTTTCGCTTGCTGAGTATGCCATCAAACACGGTGGACATGTTCGGGTGGGACTCGAAGATAATCTCTACATTGAAAAAGGAGTTCTAGCTAAGGGTAACGCTGAACTTGTTCAAAAGGTTGTTAACATGGCAAAAGCTTATGGTAGAGATATCGCAACCCCCCATGAAGCTAGACGCATCTTAGGAATAGGGAGGATGGTATGATGGAATCTCGTTTTGGAACACATCGCGTGATTGAACCGAAGGGAAGTCTCCCACAAGGCGCACTTCACCTTGATGCTACACCGATTTGTGGTGATACGGAAGTTTTGATTGATGTTGATGTCTTAAATATCGATAGTGCATCCTTTCATCAGCTCAAAGAAGCATGTGATCATGATGTTGAGAAGATGAAGGTCATGATTAAAGAAATCGTTAAAGCACAAGGAAAGATGCAAAACCCAGTGACCAAAAGCGGGGGTATGTTGATTGGTACTGTGAAACAAGTGGGGCATTTATACCATAATCAATCCCTTAAAAAGGGAACAAAGATTGCAACGCTTGTTAGTTTATCACTGACACCACTCTATATTGAAGATATCTTAACCATTAATATGAATAACGAGCAAGTCAGTATTGTCGGTTCAGCCATTTTATTTGATTCAGGCATTTATGCTGAAATCCCATCTGATTTAGACGAACGACTCGTCTTAGCGGGATTAGATGTGTGTGGAGCACCCGCTCAGGTTGCTAAGCTCGCAAAAAAGAATGATACCGTCTTCATTATCGGTGCTGCTGGAAAATCAGGCTTACTCTGTAGTTATCAAGCTAAGAAGAACGTTGGTCCACAAGGACGCGTGATTGGATTAGTGAATGAAGATGCACAAGCCTCATTATTAAAAGAGATGGGATTTGTTGATTCGATTCTCATCGAAGATGCCAAAGATAGTGTCGCTGTTTATGAAAAAATGATGATGCTCACAGATGGTCAATTGGCAGATTTGACCATCAATGTCGTCAATGTTCCATCGACTGAAATGACATCCATCTTATCAACCAAAGATGAAGGCATTGTCTATCTCTTCAGTATGGCGACATCATTCACCAAAGCTGCACTTGGTGCTGAAGGTGTTGGAAAAGATGTCACGATGATGATTGGTAACGGCTACACCAAACATCATGCAGAGTTGACGCTTCAACTCTTTCGAGAAAACAAAAAACTCCATGATTATTTCATGGATAAGTATGCCGGAGGGAGAACACGATGAAACTCACATTGAATGAAAAGTATCTTGAACGGAAACATAAGTTTTTCGGTCAAGTCAGTGAAACGGATTGGAATGATTGGAAATGGCAGACCTCACATCGCATTCGTACCGCTGAAGAACTCAAAAAATATATTCCGTTGACCCAAGAGGAAGAAGACACCATTCATCATATCTTAGGGCATTTAAGAATGGCCATTACCCCTTATTATCTCACACTGATTAATCCTGATGATGTCCACTGCCCGATCAGACAACAAGCTGTTCCGTTTAGTGGTGAACTCATTCAAGGAAAAAATGATTTACTCGATCCCCTTCATGAGGATCACGATTCACCTGTTCCAGGATTAACACATCGTTATCCTGATCGCGTGCTCTTTTTGATTACCGATATGTGTTCGACGTATTGTCGTCACTGTACACGACGTCGTTTTGCAGGTCAAAAAGATGCAGAAATGAAGATTGAGCAAATTGATCGTGCGATTGAATACATTCGTGAACATGAAGAAGTCAATGATGTTTTATTGTCGGGTGGCGATGCCTTCATGGCAAGCGATGAACGTATTGAGTATATTTTAAAGAAGTTAAGAGAAATCGATCATGTTCAAGTGATTCGTTTTGGCACACGTACACCTGTCGTGATGCCACAACGCGTCACTGAAAAACTCGTGAATATGCTTAAAAAATATCATCCTATTTGGGTGAATACTCACTTTAATCACGCAGATGAAATCACACTTGAATCGAAAGCTGCGATCGATCGTTTAGTCGATGCTGGTATTCCTGTCGGTAATCAATCGGTACTATTAAAAGGTGTCAATGACTGCGTATTTGTCATGAGAAACCTTGTGAAAAGCCTTATTGCGATTCGCGTAAGACCTTATTATATTTATCAATGCGATTTATCGTTTGGTATTGAACATTTTAGAACAACCGTTTCTAAAGGTATTGAAATTATCGAAGGTTTAAGAGGTCATATCAGTGGATTAGCGATTCCAACGTTTGTGGTCGATGGACCCAACGGTGGCGGAAAAATTCCAGTTATGCCTAATTACGTCATCTCACAAGCTCCAGGAAAGGTTGTTCTTCGCAACTATGAGGGTTTAATGACGACGTATAGTGAGCCAGAACACTATGTTTCAGAATGCCATTGTGAAGCATGTCAAAAAGAAAAACGTGATGGTATTAGTGGATTATTACAGGGCAATCAGATTGCGATTGAACCTGCGCATTTAAAGAGAAAAGAACGGATAAACCATGATCAGAAGCATTGATGCCTTTCGTACGATCGGCATTGTGGGTTTAGCAAAAAACACAGGAAAAACTACGACATTCAATCGACTGATTGAAGATTATCGCCATGAAACTTTGGGGTTAACATCAATCGGTTTAGATGGTGAAGCGATTGACCAAGTGAATTATTTGCCAAAACCTAAAATTACAGTCTATCCAGGCATGGTGGTTGCAACCACACAAGCATGCTTGGAACAAACCAGCGTTACCTATGAAGTGCTTTCGAAAACACCGTTTTCCACACCATTAGGTCACGTTTTTGTGGTACGAGTGACATCTGAAGGTACCATCATGCTTGCAGGTCCATCGACCAATCAAGACATGAATGTTCTCTTAAAACTGATGAAGATGTATGTGAAACGCATCTTTGTTGATGGTGCTTTTTCACGAATGACATTTTCTGCAATGTCTGAATTAGAAGGAATTGTCCTTGCAGTTGGTGCTGCATTTTCACCTGTCCTTGAAGAAACAGTGATGAAAACCCAACATATCTTAAATGTTTTTTCATATCCTCAAGCCATCGATGTTGTGGATCATCCGAAAGCATCCATTATCCTTGTAGGACAAAACAACATGATTGTTCGTATGAATAAATCGGAAGAAGCATTCAGAAGTGCTGTACATGAAGCTCAAGGTGATCTTCATCAGATGATTGTTCATGGTGCAATCACATCACGATGGATGGATATGCTCATCGATTCAAAGATACATGACATCACATTAGTCATTGATGATCCCACGAAACTCCTCTTTCACCATCGTATGCACGATGTCTTTGAGAAGTTAAGGATTCGTGTTGAAGTGATCCGCCCCTGTCCTATTCTTTTAATCACGATTAATCCTTTTCGTCCCAATGGTCCATCTTATGATGAAACCCTAATGCTTCAAAAGATTCGCCAATTAACCCATATACCCGTCATCAACGTGAAACAGGAG
>CALKAH010000411.1 GCA_937983315.1 uncultured Acholeplasmataceae bacterium
TATCAGTCGTGAAGCTCGGTTCCTCTGATCTGCATGCGTTGTGATATTGTGCTGTCTGTGTGTAGTATTCATCTATTTCTTTGTAAGTTCTTTTACTTGTGTAACTCTCGTGCTTTTGTGTTTTTTTTTTTCAAGCAGGTGTCGGCATACTACATCGTATTCGGTGACTGTCGTTCAGACGTGTTCTCTTCCGTTCTGGTACTTCTCCTTTTCAAGTTGAAGTTTCGCTTCAGGTGCCTTCGATACAAAGTTCGGATTACCTAAAATAGCTTCACTTCGTTTTATTTCTGATTCGAGCTGCATCTTCTGTTTAAGAAGTGCTTCTTTTTCTTTTTCAGGATCAATGATATCCTTTTTCATGACATAGGTCTGAATCGATTTACCGACGAGTAGTATCGTTTCTTCTTGTGTTGAGAGTTCTTTTTCAATGACAAGAGTTCCCGCACTCAAGAATTTGTTTAAAATCGAACGATGAAGTAAAACTTCTTCATAGAGATGTTCGTCTTCAACAATCAGATGAATATCCAGGGGTTTCGTGGGTTGAACATTCGATTCACTTCTTAAATTACGTACTTTCGTAATCACATCCATGATCGCTTGGAATTGCTCAATCTTATACTTGTCAATGGCTTGTGCCTGTGGCCATGATGAAATCATGATCGAAGGTTCATCGGTGATTTCAAGATAGAGTTTTTCCGTAACAAATGGAATAAAGGGATGCATCATCTTTAGAACACTTCTTAAGACATAAAGCAAAACTGCTTGGGTATTTTTTCTTAACGATGGATCTTGTAAGTTAATCTTTGCGAGTTCTACATACCAGCTTGCAAATTCATCCCAAATAAAGTTATATAAAGCGCGTGATGCTTCACCAAATTCATACTTTTCATAGTTGTAATCAGCTTCGATGATGACTTCATGGAGACGTGATGTGATGTAGTGATCGGCTAATGTCATGGCATTTGGATCCATGTGAACCGATAGATCATCGATATTCATCGTGATAAAACGGGTAATGTTCCAGAGCTTGTTGATGAAATTCCATGACGATTCAACCTTTTCTTCTTCGTAGCGTAAATCAGCACCTGGTGCTGAGTTGGTGGCTAGAAAATAGCGTAATGCATCGACACCATATTCTTTAATCAGATCCATCGGATCAACACCATTACCGAGTGATTTCGACATCTTGCGTCCTTCTTTATCACGAATGAGTCCGTGGATTAAAACATGTTTGAAGGGGTCGATACCTGTAAACTCTAATCCTTGGAAGATCATGCGAGCAACCCAGAAGAATATGATATCATAACCTGTAACCAAGACATCAGTTGGATAATAGCGTTTATAATCTTCAGAAATCGTTGGCCAACCTAAGGTTGAAAAGGGCCATAATGCGGATGAGAACCATGTATCAAGGACGTCTTCATCTTGAATCCAACCTTCACCAGGACATTCAACCTGTACTAAAACCTCTTCACCCTTATACCAAGCAGGAATTCTGTGTCCCCACCAGAGCTGACGGGAAATACACCAATCTTGGATATCGGTCATCCAGTTGGTGAAGATTTTCTTAAAACGTTGAGGGATAAATTCAGTTTCCGATTTTTCAAGGGTCATCTTGGCCAAATCTTCCATCTTAACAAACCATTGGAGGGATAAACGTGGTTCAACAACGACACCTGTTCGTTCAGAATAACCAAGATTATTGGTATAATCTTCAATCTTTTCGATGAGATCAAGTTTCGCTAAGTCCTTCAGTAATGCGTCTCGACATGTAAAGCGTGGCATGCCTTCATACTGAAAGGCTTTTTCATTCATCGTACCATCCTCATGCATACATAAAGGCATGTCAAGATGATGACGTTTACCGACTTCAAAGTCATTGGGGTCATGCGCAGGTGTCACTTTGACAACACCACTACCAAAAGTCATATCGACATAATCATCGGTGATGATAGGAATAGAGACCTTCGTTCCTGGAATATAAACATGTTTTCCAATTAAATGTTGATAGCGTCTATCACTTGGATGGACCATGAGTGCTTGGTCACCAAACATCGTTTCAGGACGTGTGGTTGCAATCACCATATGGCCACTTCCATCAACAAATGGATATCTGAAGTAGTAGAGTTTGCCTTTGGTTTCGATATGTTCAACTTCAATATTCGATAAAGCAGTTTTCGCTTCAACATCCCAGTTGATGATGCGATGTCCACGATAAATATAGCCTTTTTCATATAAACTGATGAAGACATGATTGACCGCACGATTTAAATCGTGATCTAAGGTAAAGCGTTCTTTGGTGTAATCGAGTGAGTTACCGAGTGCAGCCCATTGTTTTCGAATGTGATTGGAATACTCATCTTTCCAATCCCAAGCTTGCTTTAAAAAGCCTTCACGACCCAAGTCATAACGTGAAATGCCTTGTTGTTTTAAGCGTTCATCGACTTTCGCTTGTGTTGCAATCCCAGCATGGTCCATCCCTGGTAGATAAAGTGCATCAAATCCCATCATCCGTTTTCTTCTGATGATGATATCTTGAAGCGTATTATCCCATGCATGACCCAAATGAAGTTTACCTGTGACATTGGGAGGTGGAATCACCACGGTAAAAGGTATTTTAGAACGATCGCCACTTTCAAAATAACGTGCGTTTAACCACGCTTGGTAGCGTCCTTCTTCGACTTCTTTGAAATCATATTTTGTTTTTAAGTTTGTCATGTTTCCACTCCTTATATTGATCCCTGGTTAGGGCGTACATGTTAATCGTAATATTGGTATGATCATAATGCTCACGCACTTCTTGATGGGTAAAACTAAATCCTGATTTTTTGATGACTTTCTCGGATTGTGGGTTGTTGGTCGCATGTCCGCAGAGCACTTGCGTGAGTTCAAGCGTCATAAACGCATAATCAAGAACCGCTTCAACCGCTTCAGGTGTGTAACCTTGACCCCAATAGGGTTCATCAATGACATAGCCCATCTCTTTTTGATTCAATAGAGCATTATCAAAGTTTCTCACATGTAGACCAATCGTTCCGATAATCCGATCCTCTTTTTTGAGGGTGATCCCCCATACTTCATTTTCTTTGATCATCATTTTAAGAATTTCATAGGCGTGTTGGATCGATGTATGAGGTGCCCATCCTGCCATCGGACCAATGTTTGGTTTTTTTGCATACGCATAAAAATCATCGACATCGGATAATTTCAACCCTCTTAGAATCAACCTTTTTGTCACCAGTGTTTTCATTTTGACCTCGAGAAAAAAGAAAAACGCCCAAGCTAAGGACGTTTATAAACGCGGTACCACCTTAGTTCTGGATGACTCCAGCACTCAACATACCTTAACGCGGTTAACGGATGATGTTTTGCATCAACAGCTCCAAGGCGACCTTCAGGGTGTTTGTTCAGATTTTCCACCAACCAATCTGTCTCTAGAAATCAAACAAGCCTTACTCTTCCTCTTCATCGCTTTACCTCTTTATTCTATCACGACTCATCGTGATCTTCAAGCAAATGTCTTTGTTTTCGTTTGGGGATTCGATAAATATAGAGCATCAACAAAATTCCTAAGGATAGACCCGATGAATCAATCAAAAGGTCGATCAGTTCAAAGGCACGTCCAGGAACAAAGATTTGAA